>REDT01000230.1 GCA_007693295.1 Balneolaceae bacterium | reverse complement strand
GATACAGTGGCTATAGGCGATAATCACAGACGGCCCGGGAAATCTCTCTGCCTCAACAATAGCGCGTATCGCCTGGGTATCGTCGGCCCCCAAAGCGATTCGTGCCACATAGGCTTCTCCACCACTTACAGCCAGCATCCCCAGGTCTTTTTTTGGAGTATCTTTTCCACCCGCGGCGAATTTAGCCACAGCTCCCAGGGGCGTGGCCTTCGAGCGCTGGCCTCCGGTGTTGGAGTACACTTCCGTATCCAGAATCAGGATATTCACATCTCTTCCGCTGCCCAGTACATGATCGAGCCCTCCATATCCAATATCGTAGGCCCAGCCGTCGCCGCCAATAATCCAGACGCTCTTTCTCACCAGGTAGTTAACAAGGCTCTCCAGCATTTCAGAACTATTCCCTTTGTCTTTTTTAAGGATCTCTTTCAACTTTTTCACACGACTCCTTTGCTCAAAAACACCGGCTTCGGTTGTCTGATCGGCATTGATGATATCATTCACCAGTTCTCCGGAATTCTGCCCATTCTGTTCCGACAACAATCGAAGAGCCTGATCGCGCTGCCGGTCGATTGTAATCCTAAAACCAAGCCCGAATTCGGCATTGTCTTCAAAGAGGGAGTTTGACCACGCCGGGCCCAGGCCATCCCTGTTTTTGGTCCATGGCGTTGTGGGCAGGTTGCCTCCATAAATGGATGAGCAGCCCGTTGCGTTTGCTACAATCATCCGGTCGCCAAACAACTGTGTTACCAGTTTGATATATGGTGTTTCGCCGCAACCGGAACACGCACCGGAAAACTCAAAGAGCGGCTCCAGATACTGTGAACCCTTCACCGAATCGGTTTTCAGCTTCAGTCTGTCAAATTCCGGCAGATTGAGGAAAAAATCCCAATTCTCTTTTTCATCTTCAAGCACGGGCTCAATGGCGCTCATGTTCAACGCTTTAAGACCTGTCTGCTCCCTGTTTTTGGCCGGACAAACCTCAACACATAACTCACAGCCCGTACAGTCTTCGGGCGATACCTGGATCGACACTTTTGTATTCTCAGGCCATTCTCTCCCTTTTGCATCCATATACTTAAAGGTTTCCGGAGCTTCAGCCAGCAGTGATTCATCATAGGCTTTCACCCGGATTACCGAGTGTGGACACACGATCACACACTTGCTGCACTGGATACAGACATCAGGATCGAGTACAGGAATCGTCTGAGTAAGATTTCGTTTCTCCCACTGTGAGGTTCCGCTCTGGAAGGTACCATCAACCGGGAACACGCTTACCGGCAGGTCATCTCCTCTGCCGGCAATAATTTCAGCAATCACATCCTTTACATATTCCGGTGCTCCTTCCGACACTACCGCTTTCTGCTTCCTGAAACTTTCTTTTCTGCGCTTGTACTCTTTTGCAAAGGCTTTTACATCAACTTCGGCCAGACTCTCCAGGGTAGTGTCTACTGCTTTTATGTTCGCATCGGTTACCTCCCTGCCTTTACGTCCGTATGTTTTTTTGATGGCATCCTTGATGTAATCGATCGCTTTTTTGCTCTCAATGATATCGGTCACGGCAAAAAAGCAGACCTGCATCACCGTATTGATGCGGTCGCCCAGCCCCGCACTCTTTGCCACCTTGTATGCGTCAATCACATAGAAACGAAGCTTTTTCTCCATGATTTGCTTCTGAACTTCTTTGGGAATAAAGTCCCAGATTTTTTCCCTGTTCCAGGGTGCATTCAGCAGCAGCGTGCCCCCCTCTCTTATATTCTCAAGAAACCCCGGTTTCTCCAAAAATCCGGTCTGATGGCACCCGATAAAATCGGCCTCTTCAATCAGGTAGGCTGAGCGAATCGGTTCCTCTCCAAAGCGAAGGTGTGATGTGGTTGTAGCACCGGCTTTTTTGGAGTCGTAAACAAAATACCCCTGAACCTTATTGTCGGTATGGTCTCCGATAATTTTGATTGAGTTCTTGTTAGCGCTCACCGTGCCGTCTGAACCCAGCCCGTAAAAAAGCGCCTCAAACTTGTTTCCTTTAGGGCGTATATGCGAGCCGTTAAAACTCAGGCTTGTATGGGTTACATCATCCCGGATGCCGATGGTGAAATGATTTTTCGGTTCCGGCTTTTTCAGCTCTTTAAACACCGACCTTACCATGGACGGGGTAAACTCTTTGGAAGAGAGTCCATAGCGCCCGCCGGTCACCCTTGGTTTTACATTGAATCTCTTCTTCTGGCTGCCAAGCTGCTCATGCAATGCGGTTACCACATCTACATAGAGCGGCTCGCCTGCACTGCCCGGTTCCTTGGTGCGGTCGAGAACGGCAATCGATTTCACGCTTTCGGGCAGGGATTGTACCACTGCTTCCGCATTGAACGGACGGTAGAGCCTGACTTTGACCACGCCTGTTTTGTTGCCTTCCTGATTGAGAGCATCCACTGTTTCGTGCACGGTTTCGGCACCCGAACCCATCAGAACAATTACCTGTTCGGCGTCTTCGGCTCCGTGATAGTCAAACAGATTGTACTGCCGTCCGGTCAGTTTGGCAAACCGGTTCATCACATCCTGAACAATGCCGGGGCATTTATCATAATAAAGATTAACCGCTTCCCTCGACTGAAAGAAAACGTCCGGATTCTGTGCCGTACCCCTGATAAAAGGGTTGTCGGGGCTTAAGGCCCTTTCGCGATGGGCAATTACATATTTATCCTGAATCAGAGCCCGCATCACATCTGCGGAAACCTCCTCGATTTTCTGAATTTCGTGGGAGGTTCGGAAACCATCGAAAAAGTGGATAAAGGGAATGCGCGACTCCAGGGAAGCAGCCTGCGCGATCAGCGCCATATCCATCGCTTCCTGAACGCTGTTTGATGCGAGTATAGCCGTGCCGGTCATCCGCATGGCCATTACGTCGCTGTGATCGCCAAAAATGGAGAGGGCATGCGTGGCGATTGACCTTGCCGCAACATGAATCACTGCCGGATTCAGCTCCCCGGCGATCTTATAGAGGTTTGGCATCATCAGCAGAAGCCCCTGCGACGCGGTGAACGTTGTGGTTAGTGCCCCTGTCTGGAGTGCACCGTGAACCGTACCCGCTGCTCCCCCTTCGCTTTGCATCTCAATCACTTCAGGAACTTCGCCCCATAAATTCTTTCTTCCGGCCATGCTCCACTCATCGGCCCACTCCCCCATGGGTGATGCGGGCGTAATGGGATAGATTGCAATAACTTCATTTACAGCATGAGCAACGCGGGCAACCGCCTCATTTGCATCAACCGTAATTGTTTGAGTTGGTTTCATTGAGCCTCCCTGTACCGGCTTTTCTGAACTGATTGGCCGGATACGTTTCACTTTACATGTCCTGCAGGTTTTCTCACATACACTGAAAACCATATCATTTATCTGCAGCCTTTAAACAACTTAGCCATCCCGTGACGTTACTGATGAAAGGTCAGCTCTGAATTCTTTGTAGTGGATTTGCCTATTTCTATTTAACGTAAGTTCCCTGAATTTTATACTAATTCGCTAACGCGAAAAAAATGATCCTCACCAATCAGAGTCAAAGGGTTTTTAGCCTCTCCAGTAATAAAGAAACCCAATACTGCACTAAGCTTGCCCGGCCTTGAATTCCCGGTTCGCAAGGTGAAGCAGTGCTTTACGAATCCTAAGTCACGCATGGTACACTTCTGCCTATGGAC
>REDT01000058.1 GCA_007693295.1 Balneolaceae bacterium | reverse complement strand
AGACATCTCATTTCATGGGAATCGCTTCGCTCGGTGCACTGCGCTTCGCTTCGTGGGATAAATGAGGAGCCTTGCACTGGGGACTAACTTAAAACACCTCAACGCGATTCGCCGGCTGGCGGAGAGCACTCAACGTCACGCGCAGCGCGTGACACTAAACGCCACCCGTCAGCTGACGTATGACACTCAACGCGAACGCAGTGAGCACTAAACGCGATCCGCCGCCCAGCGGAGAGCACTCAACGACACGCGCAGCGTGTCACTCAACGCCATCCGCCGGCTGGCGGATGGCACTCAACAGCTCTAATGCTCAATGCTCTTCAGATACTTAAAGAACTCGGTGTCTGTTGACAGAAAGATCGACGTGTTTTCGTCGAACGATTTTTCATAGGCTTCCATCGCTTTCACAAAGTCGTAGAATTCACGGGTTGATGCATTCCGGTTATAGGCTTCGTTATAGATCGCTGCCGCCCGGGCATCGCCGCCGCCGCGTATTTCACGCGCCTGGCGAAAAGCCTCAGATTGAATCTCAAGCAGTTCACGCTCCTTTTCACCTTCAATACGGGAGGCTTCACCCTGCCCTTCCGAACGGAAAAGATCGGCAATTTTATTTCGCTCACTGATCATTCGGTCATACACCGTGCGGCGCACATCTTCCACGTAGTTGATTCGTTTAAAGCGGAAATCGAGAATGGTAATTCCGAGATCCGACGCCCGTTCATTGGCCAGTTCCAGAACGATATCCTGAATTGCGATTCGCCCCACATAGATGGTTTCCAGCGAATCTTCAATTACTTCAAATATGTCTGCACCCAGATCGGGCTCGCGGTTGGATGTTCTTACCAGCTCAACGAGGTCGTGTGAGGCTACGGCATTTCGTGTTTCACCATCCAGAATATCATCCAGCCTGGATTGCGCCCCGCGCTCATCCCGCAGGCGACGGAAAAACTGAAGCGGATCGGTGATGTGCCACCGGGCATAGGAGTCCACAAAGATGAACTTTTTATCCTTGGTCGGCACCTGGTTTTGATCGCCATCCCACTCCAGGAAGCGTTTGTCAAAGCGGTTTACCTTCTGAATAAACGGAATTTTCATGTTAAGGCCTGCTTCTGTAACCGCCTCACCGACAGGGGCACCAAACTGTGTGATAATAACCTGTTCTGTTTCATCAACCGTATAGAAACTGTTGATTGCCACAATGGCCAGTATCACTGAAATAATTATAAGTAGTGTATATTTTTTGTCCATCGGTTTCTCCTAATTACCTGATTGATTTTGCGTTGCCGGGTTCGTGCTATTCATCTGCATCTGAAGCAGTGGCAGCACATTGGCTCCATCCTGATCGGTTATAATTTTATTACCCAGTTTAGGCAGCAGCTCCTGCATCGTTTCATAGTAGATTCTTCGTTTAGTGATTTCAGGTGCCCTCTGGTACTCAAGATGCACGGCATTGAAAGCCGCCACTTCACCCAGCGCTGTATTGGTCCGGTTTACCGCATATCCTTCGGCTTGCTGTATGGTCTGCATTGCCTCACCCCTTGCTCGCGGAATCACACGGTTGTAATCCGATCTCGCCTGGTTGATAAGCGTTTCACGCTGTTGCTGTGCTTCGTTCACCGCATTGAAGGATGGTTTTACAGGGTCGGGCGGATTCAAATCCTGTAGTACAACCTGGTCGATCCGCACACCGGTTTCATACTCTATATTCAGCTCCTGCAGTATTTCCTGAACCCTCAACGCAACGGCTGCCCGGCCGATGGTAAGCACTTCGTTTACCGTTCGGTTTCCCACAACCTGCCGCATGGCCGCTTCCGACATGTCGCGAAGAGTTTTTTCAGGATTGCGAACCTTAAAGAGATAGTTATACGGGTCAGAAATTCGATATTGTACCACCCACTCCACATCGGCCAGGTTCAGGTCGCCGGTAAGCATCAGTGATTCATCCTGAAAACCGGCTTTTCGATACTGGCTTTGAATTCCGGTTTCAATTGTTCTGTAACCGAACTCCTGTTTCAGCTGGCGTTCAACCGGTACAATGCGGGCTGTTTCAATAATTGGGATTTTAAAATTCAGTCCGGACTCGGCTGTACGAACATACTGCCCGAATCGCTGAACCACTCCCACCTCTTCCGGTTCAACCGTGAAAAAGGTTGAGAAGAGCAAAATGGCCCCCACAATACCGAGTACGATAAGCTTTATATTCCCCATCAGGATTTTAACCTGTTGAGGAATTTCTGTACCCTCAAATGGATTCTTAATTTCTGACATTGTTTAATTAGTTTTTTATAGAATTGATGTAGGCCTCTGTTTGAATTGATTTACTTTGGTCAAACAGATTTACGTAATACTTTTTCCCATTGCTTTACATACCTGCAAAACTGACATCTATCAAATAGGAAGAGAAAAAGAATTGATTGTATGCAATGTAAATATTCCGGCCAACGTACGGCTTTTTTCACTTGGAATTGCCATGCTTTTTAACCTTTTTGATGGCAAAATGATTAATTATTAAAAAATCAGGCAGGGAATTTTTGAACAGCTTCTGCAGTTGGGTTGCTCTATAAACACTTGATTCAAAAATCTTTGAATTTGAAGTTGTTATAACCCGTATTCTAAATACAACTTAAACCGCCTGAATTTGAACTGTAATTATGTCTAAACTATCAGCTGAAGAGAAATTTCTGGATCTCTCAGACTACGGAAGGCCAATAGCTGTTGCCTTTGCAAGCCGTCTTAAAGATACTTCTGCAACCCCTGTACAGGTCACTTTTCTCTTTGGAATATCCGGTTTAATTGCTGTCTACTGTATTCTCAACGGATTTTATGTAGCGGCAGGCCTCTTTTTAATATTGAAGTCGATCATTGATGCCGCAGATGGAGAGTTGGCGAGGATAAAAAATACACCGTCATACACCGGCAGATATCTGGATTCCATTTTCGATATTATACTGAACCTGATGTTTCTGTTGGCCATTTGGCATGTCACATATCATTCTATCTGGGCGGCACTGCTGGCCTTTGCAAGTATTCAGTTACAGGGCACCCTTTATAACTATTACTATGTTATTTTGAGGCACAATTCAACCGGTGGAGATAAGACGAGCAATATTTTTGAAATCGAAAACCCGGCTGCACTCCCCGGCGAGAAGCAGAAAACTGTTGATTTTCTCTTTAAAGTCTATACTCTTTTTTACTCCGTTTATGATAAGATTATCTACCGGATCGATCCAAATGCCCCCGACACCCCTGCTTTCCCAAAATGGTTTATGACCCTCCTCTCCATTTACGGATTGGGATTCCAGCTTCTCATTATCTCTGTGATGCTGGCTGCCGGACTGGTGGAATTAGTTATTCCATTTTTCATCATGTACTCCATATTCATTGTTCTGTTTATCGTGATTAGAAGAACACTTCTTGTTGAAAAGGCTGCGGTTAACGTTTAGAGATAGGTGACAGTACAAAGGTCCACTCTCGTCCCTATTATTGTGCCATTTGGCAACTAGAATTATCCCGTAAAGGATGGATTACATGACAGGGCGCGGGATTGATCCTGCGATTCTATAGCCCGAAATTCCGTGGACCAACCTCCGATTCTATTTCGTAGTTTTGCCTGGATCGATGCGGAGGTTATGGGCTGGTGACCACCGTACCCCGGGCGGTGCCCAGGGCTGTGTGATTGCGCGCCTTCAGCGCTTGG
>REDT01000031.1 GCA_007693295.1 Balneolaceae bacterium | reverse complement strand
ATTAACTCCAGGCCATTGTAGATAATGATGAGTGGCACCATAAAGAGGGCCCGCTGAGGAAGCTTATGCCTTAAAATGGCGGCATACCACTCCGTTTCGGTCTTCTCATCCAGTTTGGTTAACAGCCGGATGATCCACACCCTGATAAAGATATGCACTACCCCTGCAAGCAGAAATATCAGGGCAAGGCCAATGGCAGCTTCCGAGTGTTCATTCCTGATCGCATCAGGCAGAAAATTGGCAAGCCTCTCCAGCAGCGGGGACTGCATAAGCAAGGCGGCCGGTTGTAAAAATGACGTCATGATCTCTTTTAAATTTGTAAGCAAGTGTTGCAAATGGGATGCAAAGGTAAAGAGTTCACCACTTAGAAACGAACAAGTGTTAAGTCAATCTTAAAATGACGGTTGAAACCTGACAGCATTCCCGCACTTTTTGCGGGTTTCTACCCCATCGGGATTCCTTCGGAATCAGCGTTGGCGAAAAGCCCACCGACCCTGAATCACGGATTTCGCCCATGCGCGATCCCAAAGCAACGCTGTTCCCCAAGGGATCCCTGCGGGGCAGTGGGTGTACTGCTAAAGCTGCACCTGCGGCTGACAGGTTTCGACCGAGATTTCTTGCGACAGACCAGACTTGACATGACACTAGAGATTTTTGTGAGCTTCGAGCGAAGCGAAACGTCTGCTAAATCAGATTGGCATCATCATCCCATTCAGCAATACGGTTTCGGTCTTCAGCTTTAATGCACTCATCAAGCGTTTTTTGATCGTAGGAAAGTCCGTGCTTTTTTAAGACCTCTTCCGGTACTCCGTCCCAAAAATTGGGCCGGTTACCCATGTACCCAATGTCCCTGACCCCCATTTCGGAAGTAAAGAACCCCGTTGCCGTCAGGTTTCGCATGCGGTTAAAGAACCTCACCCCGTATTCCATTTCAGGAGCAGCATCATCAGGCCAGGCGATCCTGTCAATCATCTCAATTTTCTGCTCTTCTGAACATTCCAGAAAGGCTTTTCCGAAACGGCTCCGGCATTGATTATTCAGCCACATCAATCCGCCCCGGGTTGGCACCTGAAACACCGGAAAATCTTTCATCATAAATTCGATAAAATCCGGAACGCCCGCATCGGTTGCGCTACCCGAAACCTCATCTGCCGGAATGATGATATCGGCCAGTACCGCTACCATCCTGAATTCCTCTTCTGTGAAAAAGGTCTCGGCATGCAGCCGCTCATCATGAGCCATCTCCTCCGCATTGCGCCCATACCCGCCGCCGGCCTGCCGGATAATCTCTTCACTCAATTCACGATCTTCGGCAGTGCACCCGGTTGTCATCAGCAATCCCGCCCCAAATGATCCTGCCAGTAAAAGTCTAATATGTTCTCGTCTGTCCATGGTGTTGTTGGTTTGTTAAAAAGTTAATTCGCCTTATCGGACTCACCCCTTTCGGACTCACCCCCTGTCCCCCTCTCTTCGCAGTCGCACTCGTTCGCTAATCGCGAACTGTGCTCCTTTGCAAAGAGGGGGAACTCCTTACTTAGACTCTCAGAAGCATTTTTTATCGAGTAATGAGCTGATTACGAAGTTCCCCCTCTTTGCGTGGTCGTTCAGCCGGCGCAAAGGCGGGTAGAACGGGCACGAAGAGAGGGGGACAGGGGGTGAGTCCGTCACAAATTCCCCTTCTTCATCTCATCCACAATATAATCCGACGTCCTCCATGACAGCGCCAGGATGGTCCAGGTTGGATTTTTATCGGCCTGAGACACAAATGAACCGGCATCTACCACAAACAGGTTCTTGCACTCATGGGCCTGTGCATACCTGTTCACCACGGATGTATTCGGGTCGTTACCCATACGTGTGGTTCCAACCTCGTGTATAATTCGTCCCGGAGCGTGTAAGCCAAAATCCCTGTCTGCACCCGGCTTGCTTCCAAGAACCGTTCCTCCCATCGCTGTGAGTATCTCTTCAAAGGTGTCGTGCATATGTTTGGCCTGTTTCCGCTCGTGGTCACTCCAGGTATAGTTAAACCGCAAAACGGGGATGCCATATTTATCTACCGTTCCCGGATCGATCTCACAATAGTTATCGTACCTGGCAATGCATTCGCCCCTTCCGGATACTCCAACCGTAGAGCCGTAAATTTTGCGGATATCGTTCTTCAGCCCTTCACCATACCCGCCGTTTGGCGATGGATTGCCCATCTCATCTTTGATATGCTGCCGCATGGTGTCCATACCAAAACCGGTACCATACATCGGCATGCCCATTCCACCCCAGAACTCCAGGTGATATCCGCGCGGAAAATCCAGTTTGCTGTTATCGAGCCACCAGGGCGAGTAGACATGCAGCCCTCCCACCCCATCTTCATTATAGCGGTCACGGTCAATCAGCTCTGGCAGTACGGCCATCCTATCGGCCCCGGTCGAGTCATGCAGGTATCGGCCCACAATACCGTTGCTGTTTGAAATTCCATTTGGATGAGCCTGTGATTTGGAGTTCAGCATAATTCTTGCCGTTTCACAGGCAGATGCTCCAAGCACAACGGTTCTTCCCTTTATTTCATACTCCTGCATATCCCGTTTGTCGATGTAGATCACACCCGTAGCCAGTCCGTTACTGTCGGTTGTTACCTCTCTTACCATCGCCATGGTATAAAGGTCCACCTTGCCGCGCTCCATAGCGGGCTTCAGCAGGCAGGATCCGGATGAAAAATCTCCATATACATTGCACCCGCGATTGCATTGATTGCAGAAAAAGCAGGCGCCCCTGCTGTTGTTAACAGGACGGGTTAGAATGGAGAGCCGAGACGGAATAACCGGCACACCTGCTTCCCGTGCACCTTTTTTTACATAGAGTTCATGTAGGCGCGGTTTAGGAGGAGGCAGAAAGAATCCGTCGGGATCATCCTCCAGGCCTTCGTTGGTGCCGAACACGCCGATCAGTTTATCCACCCTGTCGTAATAGGGCTTGATATCGGCATAGCTTATGGGCCAGTTAAAACCCAGGCCGTCGATATCCTTTCGTTTAAAATCCTTAGGACCGAATCTCAGGGATATCCTGCCCCAGTGATTGGTTCTGCCTCCCACCATCCGGGATCTGAACCAGTCGAAAGATGTGCCGTCTTTGCGGGTATAGGGTTCGCCATCGATCTCCCAGCCTCCCCAGGCGGCGTCAAAATCGCCAAAGGGCCTCACGGTGTTCGCTCCGCGGCGGGGCGATTCCCACGGCCACCTCAGCTGCGTTCTGTACTCCTCTTTGGCAGGGTCATAATCTCCACCGGCCTCGAGTACTGCAACTGACAAACCCGCATCGGCCAAAATTTTTGCCGCCATCCCGCCTCCGGCGCCCGAACCGACGATGACCGCATCATATAGGTTTTTTGTACTGTTCATTCCCATAGCCGGTTTGTTTGAAATTGACGTTTTCAGGCACCTGATTGTGGTCCGCTATTTTTCAGGACATTAAAAATGTGGCTCTTTTTTTCCACACATCAAAATCGAAAATTCAACGAGGTAAGAATTATTGATTTAATTTTTTATCGGATTATTCTTTCGTTCAGAGCTGCCTGTTTAAGGATCTCTACAAAATCACTCTAGTGTTATGTCAAGCATGAATTGTCGGAAGCAACCTGTCAGCACCTACCGGATCTGACAGCGTTGATTTTCGACGCTGACAGAAACCCGGAAAAGCACCGGGAATGCTGTC
>REDT01000133.1 GCA_007693295.1 Balneolaceae bacterium | reverse complement strand
ATGAACAGCTTAAAACCATTCAATACCTTGGCGCAGTTCTGGGAACCATCGGTGGGTTTGTAATCTGGCAACCCCTGTTGAGCCTTTCGGTTCTGGCTGTTATTGGCGGGACAATCTATTTAACAGACAGGGCTTTGTTTCAGTAATATTTTTAAAATACCATCTCACCAAAGTATTGCTCTATGGTCTTTTATAGGTTTTACCTATAATTTTATTATTAACACACTCCAAAATTAAACTGAGATTCTTTTCTTTACACGTGGATCCAGGTGTGGCGACACTCAGGAAGTTTTACACATATGAATAGAGATTCTTCGACCCCAGCCACAAAAACACTGGCTGGGGCCTCAGAAAGACAAAAACCAATTCAAGAAAAAAGGGCGGGCAAGCCAAAGCCATCGGCCTTGGCTTGCCCGCCCTTCTCCCTAATTGAAACCACGTCATGCTGACGAATCCCGACAATTCTATTCTGTCGGGATGAGGAAGTATCTCTTTTTTCTACATCAAAATACTCTACCTTTTGATGATATCTGCTACAAAATTGGGCAGAGCAAACGCTCCCCTGTGAATATCTCTATTGTAGTAGTTTAACGAAGATGTAATCTTTTTACCTTTGGCAATTCGGTCCTGAACCTCATCACTCAATGGGTCTGCCTGCCTTGAAGCACACGCCATCGACCACATTCCGGCCGGATAGAGGGGAATGAAGTTGAGGTACATCTTTGAAATGGGAAACAGATCATCAAGCGCATTAAACACTTTTTTCATACTGGGATAGTATGATTCAACCCATGGGCTCTCTGTCTGAGCCGTGAGCACCCCATCTTCAGTCAGTGCGTTAATACAAAATTGATAAAAATCTTTTTCAAACAACCCTTCTGCCGGACCTACCGGGTCTGATCCGTCGATAATTATCACGTCGTATGGATTTTGTACATTTTGCACGAATGCGATTCCATCTTCGTAGAGCACGTTGAGTTTCGGATTATCGAAATCCCCAACTCCCGGAAAATGGAGCTTGGATGCATCCACAACTGTTTTGTCAATCTCCACCATATCCACATGGATAACTGTGGGGTGTTTCAACACCTCACGGGCCGTGCCTCCGTCTCCCCCGCCAATAATCAATACCCTTTTCGGATCCGGATGTGTGAACATGGCTACATGAGCGATCATCTCATGATAGACAAATTCATCCTTCTCACTCAGCATCACCATGCCATCGATGGTCATCAGGTTACCCCATGTATCTGTTTCATACACTTCCACCAGCTGATAATCTGATTGCTCAGAAAAAAGCAGCTTTTTAAGGCCTATGGTTAATCCCGTTTGTTCGTTGTAGTACTCGTTGTATTGTAGAGGCATTTTTCAGGGTCCAAGGTTCAAGGTTCAAGGCACAAGGCGCAAGGTGCAGGGTGCAGGGTAAAAAAACCTTCAAGCGTGCCCGGTGCATTTCCGGGGTCCTTGAAGCGTTTGGTTGTTTGCTCTACTGTATTAAAAAAATCTGAGCGTTGGTGTTGCGAAGCAGTGCTTCGCGGTTCACGGTGTCAGGATGTTAAAGGTTACACGTTGAACGTTAAACGTTTCAACATGCATCATTTAACATTGTACTGCTCAAGACTCACGATAAAATCACTTATACCAAAGAACGGCAGCGGCAAAGACTGCACCGCATATTTCGACCTGGTGCTCAATACCCAGAGATTTGATCTCTTTCAGCTTTCGGTTTCGATATTCAAAACCATCTACCACCATCTGTTCCACAATCTCTTTTACATTCTTTAGGGGTGAATGATCTTCAAACTCCATGATTACACCGGGCTCACGGTCATCCTCGGGAATACCTACGGCGATGGCGGCTGAAATCCATTGGCCCGGGGTTGTGCCGTCAAAAGTTGCATAAGCCAAAGGAATAAGCCCTCCGGGTGGCAACACTAAATCGTTTACCGAAACCTCTTCTGCGGCCGGGGGCAATATACTGCTCATTCTCATCAGGTTCGTATCGCCAACTCCGGCGGCAAGCAGTGATTTGTCAAAAGCATTAAGGCGGGTTCGCCCTTCGGATGCCCCACTAACAAGGCAATAACAGTTTGGAGTTTTTACCATCATGGTATTCTATAATCTTTTTTTATGAAAATTTTGCGATCGCGGTTAATTACCGGGCAAAAGTGAAGAGTGAAAAATAGTATGAATCGTCATTCCGGTGCATATCAGAATATCCTTACCTTATCAAGGTTTGGAGATTCTGAAGCAAACTCAAAATGACTAAATGAAAAATTTTGCCTTTTCAGTTCTACCCGTTTTCTAATTTTCCTGAAATTCCTGGCTGGGTTTGAAAAGTAGTTTCTGCCCTTTAGGTACTTTAAAGAGTCCCCGTTTCATTTCCATACTGGAAACGTTTTTGGATTCGAAATACTCTTTGAGATGCTCTTGAATGATCCATGGATCAATCGTATCGCCACAGGTAAAAATATCTACTGCAGCATAGTTATACTCCGGCCAGGTATGAATGGCTACATGCGACTCGGCTATTACTACCACCCCACTGATACCGTATGGGCTGAATTTATGAAAATTATGAGAAATGATGGTGGCATTTGAGGCTTTTGTGGCCTGTATCAGTGAATTTTCTACGTAGCTTACATCATTAATTTTTGATTGTTCACAATCGTAGTACTCTACAAGAATTTGTTTGCCAAGTGCTTCCATTATGCAGTATTAGTTTAGTTTGTTAATAGCTAAGTTTCAGATAAATATTGATTGATAAAATACTTTTTTTTCCTGTCCATAAGGTCAGTGGTTTTTTACCGTTTTGGGTTTGATACCAGTTAGTTAGTTTCTGTTAAAAACGTGTTTCATTTTTTACTTTTCTGAAATAAATTCAGCGGCTCCAGCACTCGCTAAAGGCCGGGGAAATCTGAATTGCATTCAGCTCTACATTAATTACATTTGTAGTGAAACAATTTCAACAGGTCCAACTTTGAATAAACAAATAAATTACACATAAATTACTTAATTAATGATAGCCCCTGTAAAAAAAATTTCTAAGAAACAGGCCCTTGGTTACTACCGGAATTTACTAATGCCCCGGCTTATTGAAGAGCGAATGCTCTCGCTTCTAAGGCAGAATAAAATCAGCAAGTGGTTTTCAGGTATTGGCCAGGAGGCTATCTCCGTGGGGGCAACTCTGAGCCTTAACGATAGTGATTATATTTTACCGATGCATCGTAACCTCGGAGTATTCACTACAAGGGGTGTTCCACTGTATCCGCTATTCTCACAACTATTTGGAAAGAAAGATAGTTTCACCGGGGGGCGCGATCGTTCTTTTCATTTTGGAACAACAGAGCATCATATTTTTGGAATGATTTCTCACCTTGCCGCAACAATGCCTGTTGCCGACGGCATCGCTCTTGCCTATAAACTCAGAGATGAACAAAGGGTGGCGCTGAGTTTTTGCGGTGATGGAGCAACCAGTGAGGGTGATTTCCATGAAGCCCTGAACCTGGCCGCTGTGTGGAAACTGCCGGTCATATTTATAATTGAGAATAACGGATATGGACTTTCCACTCCTACTTCAGAGCAATTTGCCTGTGAAAATTTAGTGGACCGCGCTGCCGGTTATGGCCTTGAGGGGATGCTGATTGATGGCAATGATTTTTTTGAAGTTCAACGTGCTGTAACTGAAGCGCGAAAATTGGCCCTGAGCGGGAAACCGGTTCTAATCGAAGCAAAAACCTTTCGAATGAGAGGGCATGAAGAGGCCTCGGGAACATTCTATGTGCCGGATGAAGAGTTTGAAAAATGGAAACCCAAAGATCCAATTTTCAGGTATGAGCAGTGGCTGCTGAATGAAGGCATCATCCCGGATAAAGACGAGTTGGATCAAATCAGAAAAGAGTTAAAAGAGAGTTTCAAGAGTGATCTTGAGAAAGCCCTCAAGGCAGATGATCCCATCTTTGATGAAAGCACAGAGGTTAGACGCGCCGGACTCTCCCGGCAACCAGCGGTGGTATTAAACGGGAAGAAGCATTCTGAATCAGAAAAGCGGATTATTGATGCCGTTCATCTGGCTCAGAAACAGGCTTTTGATGAGGACGATCGTTTTATCCTGCTGGGGCAGGATATTGCCGAATATGGCGGAGTATTTAAAGCTTCTGAGGGATTTTCGGACCGCTTTGGCAAAGAACGAATTCGCAATACACCGATCATAGAGTCGGGAGCTATAGGAGCCGCCATTGGTTTGGCCGTAGAGGGCTTTAAACCGGTTGTTGAGATGCAATTCGCCGATTTTATCTCGTGTGGGTTCAACCAGATCGTTAATAACCTGTCAAAAGGACGTTACCGGTGGATGCCGGAAATGAATATCACGATCAGAGCCCCGCATGGAGGCGGTGTTGCAGCCGGGCCATTCCATTCTCAGTCACCCGAAAGCTGGTTTATGCAGTTTCCCGGGCTGCGCGTACTGGTACCCTCGTCAGTCAGGGATGCCCAAAATATGCTCTACACTGCCCTGTTCGATCCGAATCCCGTTCTGTTTTTTGAACACAAAAAATTGTATCGAAGTATTAAAGAGATTACAGAAGATGTGTGCAGTTTTGTTGAACTGGACAAGGCCGGGATTGCCAGAGAAGGCCGTGATGTATCAATCATTACCTATGGATATGGGGTTCACTGGGCAATGGAAGTTGCCGAAGAGTACAGTAAAAAAGATATTAGCGTAGAGATAGTGGATCTGAGGTCACTTGCACCGATTGATTGGGATACAGTGATAAATTCAGTGAAAAAAACAGGACGTGCGCTTCTGTTGCAGGAGCCCTCGGAAATATTGGGCCCTATGAGTGAAATATCTTCCGGTATTACTGAGAAAGCTTTTGAATGGCTCGATGCGCCCGTAACCCGCTGCTCGTCGCTTCATACCCCTGTACCGTTTAGCAGAGAGCTGGAGATCGGATATTTGGCCAATCACAGGCTTAGAGAGAAGCTCGATTCACTGCTCTCCTATTGAATTTCAGTCTGGAGAGTTTTCTTTGCCGCGAACCACAGGTTCTTCCAGAAGTTTAAAGAATCCGTTGTCTGCATCCAGGCGGGCTTTCAGCCCAAGGGGTATGGTAAAGTTATCCGGGTCGTGGCTAATATCGGCACCCATTATTGCGGGAATTCCCAACGGCCTGATGTGGTGCATCAATACCTCTTTCATTGGGAAGTTTGCCCCACCCGGCTCCGGGCAATTCGTGCATTTCCCAAAGATGAAACCATTCACCTTATCCATTAGCCCGGCTCTGACCAGATGGGTCATCATTCGATCTATTTTATAGACCGGTTCTCCGATATCTTCAACAAAAAGTATCGCGCCATCGGTATCGGGCTGATAGTCAGTGCCCATCGAGGTGGTCAAAATGGTAAGGTTGCCCCCTATCAACCGGCCATCAACAATTCCCGGAAAGAGCATCTCTACCTTACTGTTGGATCTGTATTCAAACTTTTCTGCCCCCATTAAAATGCTTTCAAAACTATCTTTGGTCAAATCTGTCCAGTCGGAAGTGCCGTTTGGCCCGTGGAAGGAGACCAGCCCGCAATAGTGCAGAAGAGCCAGATGAAGCGTCGTGTTATCGCTGAAACCGCAGTATATTTTCGGGTTGTTTCTAATGGCCTCAAAGTCGATATAGGGCAATATCCGGGCACACCCCCACCCTCCTCTTACGGCAATAATACCATCGATTTCGGGATCAGAAAAAAACCGGTTCAGATCCCGTGCCCGCTGCCTGTCGGTGCCTGCAAAGTAGCCGTAACGCTCTCTCACATACTCACCAAACACCACGTTCAGGCCCATCGACTCCATAACCTCTTTCATTCGGGTAAAATCGTTTTCATCAAACACGATCCCTGCAGGGGCAGTAAAAGCTACAGTATCTCCTCTCTTCAGCTTTTTAGGCTTAACAAGTTCCGTTGGGGTGTTTTGATACAATGATTTACCCAGGTATGGCAAAGAAGCTGCACCCAGCCCAAATGTTTTTAAAAAATCACCACGTTTCATACTCTTCACGATCGATAAAGTTGATGTTTCTCTATATACTCAGCTACGCTAAGCGGCACTTCACCTTCTGCACTGCCGGTATTTTCCCTGATCCGGCTTGAAGATATATCCACCGGAGAGTGATCTATAAATATTGTTTTTTTAAGTATCAATTCGTCAACATCAGAAGAATTAAAGCCGGGCCGCTCTACAACAATAATGGAGCACTTCTTCAGAATATCTTTATACCTGTGCCAGGTGTGAAAATGCTGAATACTATCTTCGCCCAGGCATAGAAAGAAAGTATGAGAAGGGTATTTCTTTTCAAGGTGTTCCAGGGTTTGAAGCGTATATGATGGAGAGGGAAGTTCGTTTTCTACGGTTTTGATCTGAACGTTATCAAACGCTTCAAAAGCAAGCTTCAGCATCTCGTACCGGTGCCGGTAGTCGCTTTGGCTTTGATCGGTTTTATGGGGAGGGTATGGGGTTAACAACACCCATACCTCGTCTATCAAACCGCTATTTAGAAATGAGTGAACAGCAAAAACATGTCCGTTGTGAACGGGATCGAAGGAACCGCCATATATCCCAATTCGTGCACTCAATATCAATTATCAATCAGATTGTGCCATTTCATCGCGCCGCTCTGCAGCAGCTAAACCACGCTGAGCTCTGTCGTACAGATCCTCAACTTTACTTCTGTTTTCTCCCCTTGGGAAAAGCTGCAGATAGGTATTGTAGGAGTCTAAAGCTTTTTGAAAGCGCTCTGCCTGCCTGCGGGGCACACTATTTTCAGCATATAGAATGTATGCTTCCATCTGCTCAACCAGTGATCTCTCGGCCCATTTGGTTTCAGGATATTCATCAATCACTATGTCGTAGTAGATGGCAGCGGCATTATAACGGCTGGTCCTTTTATAAAATGCTGCAGCAGTGTATTGTTTTTTAGCGAGTTTCTCACGCAGTTCAGTGATATAACCGGAGGCCTCTTCTACTTTATCTGAGTCTGGATACCTGGACAGAAACAACCTGAAATTTTCAATAGCCTGACGCGTGTAGGTTTGATCGAGCTTGTAGCGTGGACTCAGCTCGTAGTAACATTTGGCTCTTTTAAACTCCACATCCATGCGGCGGGGTGAGTTGGGATGGAACTGCACATAGCGGTCATATTCGGATGCGGCAATCAGATAACGCCGGTCATTGAAATAACTTTCGGCGAGGTAAAATTGCGCATCCTGACCGATGTCGGTTCCCCGACCAATTGAAACAACGGTTTCAAAAGCTCTAGCGGCTTCTGTATAATTTTCGTTTTCAAATTGATTCATTGCTTTTTCATAAGCCACTTCAATTGAATCACCGGGTCGAATTAATTCAGTGCTACGGCATGATGATAATACCAGCGCCATTATAAAGAGAGTAAAAAGGGTACGCATTGTGTTAATTTTCACGTTGTTTCAGATATTTAATAAGATGTTGAAGATCACGTTTATAGTTGGATTCACCAAATTCTTGTAATGCTTTTTCGGCTTTATCATAGTATGAATTCACTACTTTCTTAGTCTCTTCTATTACGCCGTAGGTATTATAGGCATCTATCACCTCTTCCACCTGTTTTGAGCTGAGCGGAAGATTATTCATATAGCCAATAAACTTAAGTCTTTCTTTTTCTGTGCACCTCTCTAACGCGGTAAGCATCAAAAATGTTTTCTTCCCTTCAAAGATATCCCCTGCTTTGCGTTTCCCAAACTTTTCGGGGTCGGCCATCACGTCAAGCAAGTCATCCTGAATTTGGAAAGCAAGGCCCAGAGAATGGCCAATAATTTCCAGCAGAACCAGCTTTTTGTCACCCGCACCGGCACATAACCCCCCCATCTGCATAGAGGCGCTGATCAGGGCCGAGGTTTTCCCGCCAATCATTGTGAGATACTCATCGCGGGTTACATCACACCTGCTTTCAAATTCCATATCCAGTGCCTGACCTTCACATACGGTATTGATTCCATTAAGAAAGACTTCTGATACTCTTTTGTGGTTCACATCATCGGATAACTGCTGCAGCTGAAGCATAGCCTGGACAAACATACCGTCTCCGGCAAGGATTGCCGAGGAGTTATCCCACTTGATGTGTACAGCCGTATTGCCTCGCCTCTGCTCGGCCTGGTCCATAATATCATCGTGTATCAGGGTGAAATTGTGCAGCAGTTCAACAGCAAGCGCTGCGGGAAGTGCTTTTTCCTGCTCTTCTCCACACATACCGCAACTCAACAGAGTTAATATAGGCCTTACTCGTTTACCTCCATTTCTGATGATATACCGCTGCGGCTCATAAAGTGATTGAGGTGTCTCGGGAAGTGGAATTGCCTGTAATTTGCTTTCGATAAGAGCCAGGTAGGGCTTTAAAAACTCCAATGGGATAAATTCATTCTAATTTTTAATAAGCTCAAATATACAAAAAGCAAAACTCAATAATGAAGCGGTAATTTATCCATTTTCCACTCTGCTGCCCTGCTGTGTTCAAGAGTGTAGATATTCAGAACTATTCGCTCATCATATCACGATACATGTTGTGCAATTGCTTGGTAATTCTGGATTTTTTGGTTCTTACATTTCCCTCGGTCATGTCGAACTGGACGCTGGCCTGTTTGGAAGATACACCGGGATTATTCAGGAAATAGGAGATGAACACCCTGGATTCATCGTCGAGTTGCGTAAGGCACACTTTTAGCGCCTGTGCTCTCTCCTCGTCAACCAACCGGTCGATCTGCTCAGCCGGTTCAATCATACCCTCTTCAGGTATTTCATAATTGGAATATCTTTTTCTGCTGGCCTGCAGGTTCAAAAGTTCATTCCTGGAGGTTTGCATGAAATAACTCAGAATCGTCTTTGGATCTCTTATTTTATCATCCAGAATTCTCTCATACACATTTAAAAAAGCCTGTTGAACACACTCTTTTGCCGTATTCTCATCAGCTCCCATCGTTACCTTCAGGTAATCCACCAGTTTTGGGATAACCTCTTCAAGAAGCTCATTGGCTTTTCTTGTTTTTTGCATCTGCAGGTAAGACACCAGCGATGAATAATCTACCCTGCTTTTTCTGGTTTGGTTAGTTGCTGTATTCATAATATTAGTCCTTATTTAATTCCTAAAACAAAATCAGTTAGTTAAATACTTCACACGCTATTTCTTGTTTACTTAAGCTGCCCCGCTGATTCAATGTAACATTTTTCAATTAATTAGAAAATATTAATATTAATTTTTTCTAATTCTAATATTTCTCTGTGAACCACCGTTTATTGCGCTTCAGAGCCATTTTACCGTGGCATTTCACCTATCTCTTCATCTGAAATAGAAAATATTTCTTGAGACATTTGACACATTCCCCTCTCTTTTATCCCTTTACTTTGCTTCGAAGAATCAAAATATTACCCGTTAGAAGAGTAGCTTGACAGGTCAGCAAATCAATAAAAAATCAAATGAATCATAAAGAGATAGCCGCCTCCCTCTTTAAAAAAACTCTGGAATCTGTAAACCCGGTTAAACTGATACCCAAAAAGGTGGATTGGAACCCGGACACAAGCGTTCTTACTATATCGGGGCGTGAGCTGGAAGTAGAAAAGGATACCCGGATTTATATATTGGGATCAGGTAAAGCCTCAGCAAGCATGGCTGCTGCATTGGAGTCCATTTTAGGAGATCGGATCCATGACGGAATGGTGATTTCAACACCGGCCCCCCTTCACTCCACACAGAAGATTACGCTTTTAAATGGCTCTCATCCTTATCCCGACCGGAAATCACTCGAAGCAACGGAGCGATTCATAAATTTCATTCACTCAATTCCATCCGGCTCTATCGTTCTTAACCTGATTTCGGGTGGCACCTCTGCCCTGCTTTGCAAACCGGCCGATGGAATTTCCGAGGCAGATTTAACCGGGGTTTATAAATTGCTTGTCGCCTCAGGGGCCGCAATAGATCAGATAAATACGGTGAGAAAAGCTATTTCTGACGTAAAGGGCGGAAAGCTGCTAAAACACCTTCAACACGTGCAGCTTATCGACCTGATCATCTCTGATGTGCCAAACGACGATACCAGGGATATTGGCAGCGGGCCAACCATACCCCAGGAGATCTCTCCCGGGAAAGCAATGGATATCTTAATCAGCTACAAGCTTTGGGAAGATCTTCCGAAAACGGTGAAAAGCCACATTAAAAAAGGTGTCGAAAAAGAGAAGAGTGAAGGACGTATTCGCACTGCGGATATCGAACAGCACCAGACCTATATCATCTCATCGGCAAGAATTGTAGCAGAGGAGACCGCTGAGCGGTTTAAAGCTGAAGGTTTTCGTGTAAATCTGGATAATTCGCCCTGGTCGGGACCCATTGATCAGTTTGAGGGTCACATAATGAACAGCGTCTTTGACGAGATAAATAGTGCCACAGTACCCACTGCTTTCATATTCTATGGAGAGTGCACTGTGGATGTACAGGGAGAAGGCAAAGGCGGTCGCAACCAGGAACTTGCATTGCGGATAGCGAAAAGATTAAAAGGAGCAGAAAGAGAACTCATTTTTCTGAGTGCAGGCACAGACGGGATTGACGGACCCACCGATGCCGCAGGCGCTGTTGTGGATCATCAAACGGCAGAAAAGGCTATCCGGAAGGGAGTAGACCCCGACGCATATCTTAAAAACAGTGACAGCTACAATTTCTTTAAAAAGACAAGCGGCCATATCATTACCGGGCCAACCGGCAATAATGTTATGGATTTACAGTTCTTTATAATCCCCTAACCTACATATCCCGCCAACTTGCGGGTTCAAATAACGAGCACTTCGTGGTGTTTCGCTTCGCGTTAAAAAAATGAGCTTGGTGAGTTCCGAGCTCAGCGATTCCCATAAAACGAAATGCGGCTAAGAATTCGATTTTTTGCCCTAAATGAGAATCAATCTCAATCCCAACAAATATTATTCGTAATTTTAGGGTCTGAAATGTTTTTAAAGTGAATAAAATATAAATGCAGCAGTTTACCCTTCAGCCCGAATCATCTAAGTCTCCCAAAAAGCAAAACTTCCTTAACGAGTTAAACGAACAACAGAGAAAGGCAGCCGGCCACGTACAGGGCCCACTGCTTATTATTGCGGGTGCGGGTAGCGGGAAAACCCGCGTTTTAACCTATCGAATTGCACATCTGCTGCAACAGCAGCATGCTCTGCCCCAAAACATCCTGGCTCTTACCTTCACCAACAAAGCCGCACGCGAAATGCAGCTTCGTATTCAGAACCTTATTGGCGATAGGGCCACAGGGTTATGGATGGGTACATTTCACTCTATCTTCTCCAAAATTTTGCGGTTTGAAGCGGAGAAGATCGGTTTTAAAAGTTCGTTCTCCATTTATGATTCCAGTGATTCAGAGAATGCTATAAAACTGATTCTAAAAGAGCTCAACTTTGATCCTAAGGAGATCAGGCCGCGCACAATTCAATATAAAATCAGTGATGCGAAGAACCAGCTTATAAAACCCCAAATGTATAAAGAGCGATTTGTCCAGAGCACGCTCGATGATATTACCGCACGGGTTTATGAGATCTATGTGGTTCGGCTGAAGCAGAACAACGCCATGGATTTTGACGACCTGTTAATCAAACCCATTGAACTCTTTGAAGAGCACCCTGACATACTTGAAAAATACCAGGACAGGTTCAAATATATCCTGATAGATGAGTACCAGGATACAAACAATGCCCAGTACACGGTAACCCAGATGCTGGCTAAAAAATACAAGAACATTTGTGTGGTGGGTGACGATGCGCAAAGTATCTACTCGTTCCGGGGTGCAGATATTTCCAACATCCTCAATTTCAAAATAGATTACGAAAATGCTGTAGAAGTACCGCTCGAGCAGAACTACAGGTCTACCAAGCATATCCTTCAATGTGCCGATTCTATAATAAAGCGGAATAAAAAACAGATTGAAAAAACACTTTGGACGGACAATGACGAGGGAGACACGGTAACCCTTCTCGAAAACTTTGATGAGCGGGATGAGGCCAATCGAATCGCCAACTATATCCAGGATTTGAATTTACGCCACGGTTATAAGAATAATAACTTTGCCATTCTCTATCGCACCAACTATCAGAGCAGGGTTTTTGAAGAAGCATTTCGCAGAAAAAATATTGCCTATCAGCTGGTTGGCGGTCTCTCCTTCTATCAGCGTAAGGAGATAAAAGACGTAGTGGCATACCTTACACTGCTGGTTAACCCGGAGGATGAACAGGCGCTGCTTCGAATCATCAACGAACCCAGCCGTGGAATTGGCAATAAAACCCTGAATGATCTCTTAAAGCGTTCGAGAAATGCAGGCGAAAGCGTGTGGAGTATTCTGCAAAATGTTGAGTCGGCCGACCTGTATAAACCGGCCAAAGCCCGCATTGGCGAATTTGTTTTGATGATTAAGAACCTGAGAGACATGCTCGAGTCGGGCGCAACAATACTTGATGTAACCAAAAAACTTCTTGAAAAGAGCGGCTATCTAAAATCGCTTGTGGAAGAGAACAGCGCGCAGTCTCTTACGCGACGCGATAACGTTCTGGAACTCCAAAACGCAATTGCCTATTACCAGCAGAATACGAAGAAGCCAAAACTGGCCAATTTTCTGCAGGAGATTACCCTGATTACCGACACAGACAAGTACGATGAGGATAAGCCGGCTGTTACGCTAATGACGGTGCATGCCTCGAAAGGGCTTGAATTCCCGGTCGTATTTATTGTAGGGCTTGAAGAGAACCTCTTCCCGATGGGGCCAAGAGAGGGTGAAGAGGCCAACTATGAGGAGGAACGAAGACTTTTCTATGTTGCCATCACACGCGCTGAAAAGCATCTCTACTTCAGTTTCAGCAAGCTTAGATATAAATACGGTGAAGAGCAGCGGCAGGCGCGATCCAGGTTTCTTGATGAAGTAGATGCCGGCGTTGTACGAACTGAAACAGGGGCCACAATTCATCAAAAAAGTATAGACACCGATTTTGATACGGCGGGGAACAGTGATACAGAGATAGAGTATGACTGGAGAACCCCTGCAAAGACTAAAAAGCCATCTTCATCAGTTACATATGAGTACGAATACGACGATGACCCGTTCAGGCCCGGAGTGCAGGTGCTTCACTCCACATTCGGACCCGGAAAAATCCTGCAGCGAAATGGATCGGGAAAAGATGTAAGAGTTGTTGTATTTTTTAAAAGCCGGGGACAAAAAACCCTGATGCTTAGGTCTGCAAAGTTGCGTGTTATCAATTAGTTCTACGTACTGTACTCTTTTGGAAAAACTCAAATTCACACTGCTTTTATCGCTCCTGCTTTCAGGATTTCCGCTACTATCGAGTGCGCAAATCTCACTCTCGGCTGAGAATATGGCTCTTGGTGGAGGTGGAACGGCATACCTTACAGGGTATGAGGCACTGTTTGTAAACCCGGCCAACCTGCTAATCCAGGAGAAGAATTATTCACTGCAAATCGCGCTTTTTCAGGGTGGAGCCTATTTTGATTCTCAAATTGCCATACCCAGTTCGCGAAACAGGTTTAGTCGTTTTACCGGTTCACTTCAGCCATACGATGTAATCGCTGAAAACCGAATGATTGAAGATGGTGCAAGAGAAGAAATTCTAAACAGAAATTATCCAAACGATCGCCTCTTTAGCTACCTGCAGTCTCAATCGGATCTGTATTGGTTTGGAATGAAATGGACGGGCGCCGAAAAAAGCTACGCATTAGCCTTGAGAAGCCGTGTTTCCAGCCAGTATGAAATGGGCCGGGGTTACTTCTCAAACACTCCGGTTGAAGTAAATAACGAGACGATAGTTGATCAATCCTTTCATCACAGCTACCAAACCTTGCATGAATTGTCTTTCGGCTATGCAGAATCTTTCACGTTTTTAAATGGCCTCATACCCAGGCTCTCTGAGTTCATCGTGGGTATAGCACCAAAAATTGTACTTTCAGGGCCTTACCTGGACGCCGAGTACCTGAACAGATACCGCTATAATGAAGATATGAGCGGGTGGATTCGTCAAACCGAATATAGCCAAAAAGGCAGCGGACACTTCAGTGATCCCCGCTTCAATCCACAGCAGAATCAACAATTTACTGATACTCCACAAGCTTCACTCTCCGATCTTCTTAAACCAACAGGAATAGGAATGGGGCTTGACCTGGGAATCACCTATCTCATCACATTTGGCAGTGACCTCTCCGTATTAAGGCGTGAAGATATGCCAACGGAGAAATCTCTGAGAATCAGCTTTTCCATTACCGATTTGGGAGCCATCTACCACTACCGGGATGCAGAAGAGTTCTCCGCACCGTTTCTCGAAGAAGATGCTGCAGAGCCGGGTTCCCTTTCCGATCTCTATTTCCAGGGAGCACCCAATGAACACATATCCTTTCTGAGTCAGTTTAGCGACTCACCCTTTAACAGGGTAGATCAGATGTCACAGAACTCTTTCGAAACGCTTTTGCCAACAGCGCTGAATGCCGGTGCTCTTTTTCAGATCAATCGCCTTAAGGTGATGGGTGATATCAGCTATACTCTTACCAAAACCAGGTTTTCACCCAATACTCCCGTTGCGCACCTTGGCGTTGAATTACGTCCTCTCTCCTTCCTTCCTCTCAGGGCCGGCACACGATTTGCACCAAATCTACCGGGGTACTACAGTTTTGGCGCCGGCATTGAAACTACCTATTTTGATATTAGCGCAGGAGTTCAGCTCAAGAGTAGAAGTATTGGTCCTACTACGGAAATATTAGGGGCTTCCATGGTTGGTATAAAGTTTTATATTCCCTGAGCAGATATTCTGACCAACTGACAGGAACCTGATTTCACATCACAAATTGGCAGAACACTTTTCAATATTATGACGTTATGATACCAGGTACCTGTTTGGCTGAGATTTTGCCATTCCTATAGGAAAATGAATAACGAATAAAAATTTAACACAATTACATGTTTGATCAGCGATTTAAAATACAGACAGCATTTGACGATCAAAATGAGGGGTTTGACGATTTTGAACAGGCTATACCCCTGATGAGCGAAGAAGAGGAGAGAAAACTTACGGAATCGGCCATACCTGATGAACTGCCAATTCTGCCCTTGAAGAATACCGTTCTTTTTCCGGGTGTAGTGGTTCCCATTACCGTTGGACGCGATCGTTCATTGGCTCTTGTTAAAGAAGCCTACGAAAGTGATAAAACCATTGGAGTGGTTACCCAAAAAGATGAATCTGTTGAAGATCCGGAACCGGATGATATGTACCAGTATGGTACGGTTGCGCAGATCCTTAAACTGATAAAAATGCCTGATGGAAGCAAAAGCGTTGTTATCCAGGGCAAGAGTATCTTTAAAATTAATGAGTTTACCCAAACACAACCCTTTTTTAAAGCCGGCGTTACTGCCGTCAGGCAGGATATGGATATCAGCGGAGTTGAACTGGATGCGTCCATTCGATCCATTAAAGAGACCGCAAGCAAGATTGTAAATCTCTCTCCCAATATCCCTTCTGAGGCATCCATTGCCATTAATAATATATCGAGTCCATCTTTTCTGCTGAACTTTATCTCTTCCAATTTGCAGGTTTCTATTTCTGACAAGCAGCAGATTCTGGAGGTTAAAAAATTCTCCAAGCGTCTCGATAAGGTTATGGAATTTCTCAACAAAGAGCTGCAGGTATTGAACCTCAGTGAAGAGATTCGATCTAAAGTGAAAACCGACATCGACGATCAGCAGCGCGACTTCTACCTTCGTCAGCAAATGAAGGCGATACAGGAGGCCCTGGGCGAAGACAGCGAGCAAATGGGCGTTGAAAAACTCAGGATTCGCCTGAAGGAGAAAAAAGGAGTGCCCCAAGATGTTATTGATACTGCAGAAAAGGAACTTCAGAGGCTCGAAATGACGCCTAGCTCTTCTCCTAACTACGGTATTATCCACAACTATGTAGAGTGGATTCTGGATCTGCCCTGGGGTGACTATTCAAAAGATAAGCTTGACCTTAAACGGGCCCGGAAGATATTGGATGAAGACCATTATGGCCTGGAAAAAGTAAAAAAACGTATTATTGAGTACCTGGCTGTCCTGAAGCTGAAAGAGGATATGAAAGCTCCGATCCTCTGCTTTTACGGCCCTCCCGGTGTAGGCAAGACCTCGCTTGGTAAGTCCATAGCACGGTCACTGAATCGTGAGTTTGAACGCTTTAGCCTGGGTGGTATCCATGACGAAGCTGAAATTCGCGGACACCGGAGAACATATATCGGCGCCCTTCCCGGTCGTATTTTAAGAGCAATGAAGAAAGCCGGTAAAGGCAACCCTGTAATTATGCTCGACGAGATTGACAAGGTAGGATCAGACTTCAGAGGTGATCCTACCTCTGCACTGCTTGAGGTACTCGATCCGGAACAAAACGACACCTTTACGGATAATTATCTTGAAATGGGATATGACCTGTCGAAAGTGATGTTTATTGCCACGGCAAACTCGCTCGACACCATACCGGCTCCGCTCAGAGACCGTATGGAGATCATAAACATCAGCGGATATACGCAGGAGGAGAAGGTACAGATTGCCAAAAAGTACCTCATTCCCAAGCAGATCGAGGAAAACGGATTATCGAAGAAACAGATCAAGATTTCCAATGCTGCCATAGAGAAAGTCATTGACGAGTATACCCGTGAGAGCGGCGTTAGAAATCTCGAGCGTGAAATCGGTGGCGTTTGCCGGAATGTGGCTGCCCGGATCGCCAGCGAAGAGATTGAGAGCATGAGTGTTGGGGTAAATGATATCCAGGATATTCTCGGCAAGAGAAAATACTTCTCTGATGTAGCCGAACGAACAACCGTACCCGGAGTTGCCACAGGACTGGCATGGACACCCTACGGCGGTGATATTCTCTTTATAGAGGCGAGCGTATCCAAAGGATCGGGTAAACTTCACATTACAGGCCAGCTTGGCGATGTGATGAAGGAGTCGGCCATGCTTGCAATCAGTTATCTTCGAGCCCGGTACAAAGAGCTCAGTATCCCTGAAGATGCCTTTAACTACTGGGATCTCCACATTCACGTACCACAAGGCGCCGTACCCAAAGACGGACCATCGGCCGGTGTGGCACTGCTTTCAGCTGTAGCGTCCATCTTTACGCAGCGTAAGGTAAAGGGAACCCTCGCCATGACGGGCGAAATCACACTGCGTGGCCTTGTACTGCCGGTGGGTGGTATTAAGGAGAAAGTGCTGGCTGCAAAACGTGCAGGCATTGAGAAGGTGTTTCTGCCCAAGAAAAATGAGAAAGATGTGGCCGAGATTGAAGAGGACGTAATCGGTGAGCTCAAAGTTGAATATCTTGAAAGAATGGATCCTATTCTTGATCTCATCCTTGAAAAAGAACCGGTAAACGATCCGGCTAAATTCTTTGACGTCCCCGA
>REDT01000134.1 GCA_007693295.1 Balneolaceae bacterium | reverse complement strand
CCCTGTGCATGAATGGATAAGGATTTGAGTTTGCGTTATTGAAACATTCTGAATTTATTAGTCTATAAGTAGACTCAGTTAATCCACGCGCTGAATTAAATTGGCGTTCGGGTACGTGTATGCCTGTCATGTTATCTATTGCTCTTGCTCATTCAGACCGGTTAACTTTATATTGTTTACCTTAGCTGTTTCTCTGAAACGATTTACACCAAACTAACTTTGCTCAGAAGCTGAAATGTATCACTTATGAACAACAAGGAAGCTGCATCAGCCAGAAAGGTGAAAATAAGACAGCTGTTGCTCTCACTTTTTTTAGGATTGCTTTTAGCTTTAGTGGTGGGTTATGCCTGGACGATGCATTATGAAGAAGTGAAACAGGCCAGCCGCGATCAAATTGACGCGGATGCACAAATTATAGGTGAAGTAATCAGTGACAATATTAACGCTCAAATAAGGGCTCTTGAGAACCTGAAGGGGCGAATTGAAAATACTGATGGAGAGCACCTAAATAACCTTGAGTATGAGGCTGAATTGATCCTGGAGCAGCACTCTGCGGTACGATTCATTCAGCAAGTTTCTGCAGATATGATTGCAGAAGATCTGTTTACAGCTGCAGAGATCGCAGACGAAGCAGGCATAAGTGGCATTATGATGGATCATAATCAGATCCGTGCAGAGTGGCTTCGAGCAAGAGTAGATTCGTCAACTACAATAACAGTCTGGACGGAGATGGAGGCCGGAAATGAACTTTTTATTCTGCACACACCCCTATTTTATTCGGGAAATTTCCGGGGCACCCTTAGCTATGGTTTAGACTTTACCGACCTTTTTGATGACAGGTTAAGGGATAGAGTACAGTACCGGATATCACTAATGGACGAATCCGGTTCGGTTTTTTATCAACATGGAGATAGTGAAAGGTTGTTAGGAAACCGGCAGTCAGCTCGAGCTATTCAGATTCAGGTTATTCAGGGCGGGGGTAAATATTGGTATTTAAACGTTACTCCGACCACTCAATTTTCGGAGGGACAGCTTCAGGAGAGCCTTCTGATGATTTTGATTTTGGGAATAGCGCTTGCGCTGTTATTTGCAATCGTCATCTATTTGATTATGAGATATTTCAGCGTACGTAAATCGAAAAGAGTTTCCGACCGTAAGCTTAATGCCGTTATCGATTCATCACCCTATGCCATTTATGTAGTTAATAATAAAGGTGTGGTAACCGATTTCTGGAATAATGCTGCTGAGCAGATGCTGGGCTGGTCGGCCAAAGAGGTTTATAACCAATACCTGCCTCATGTTACCAAAGAGCCGCCAACAGAGTTTCAGGAGATGATCGAAACGGTAATCAAGGGCGAGGTTTACAGAAACAAAGAGAGCAAGAGAGTAGCCAAAGACGGCACTAAACTTATGGTACAGCTCTATGCAAAACTGTTGGAAAAGGGAAAAAATGGTAATGGGGAGGTCATCGTTAAGCTTGAGGATATCACCCGGCAAAAAAGAACTGAGCTTGAACTTAATAATGAGAAACAGTTTGGCGACACGATCCTGAAAGGCCTTCCGGGACAATTCTATCTGATTGACAAAAAGCGAAGGCTTACCCGGTGGAATAGAAATGTAAACCATTTTTTCGGCATGACGGATGATGAACTGAAAAAAATTACGTTTTTGGATCTGTTTGTGGAAGATGAACGTCTCAAGGTTTTAGAAGCTTTACAAAATGCTTCCATAACGGGCAAACTTGAGGTGGAAACGGTGGTGAGAAGCAAAGGTGAACTGCACGACTTCTTTATCAATGGTACTCAGATGAAGATTGGGCGTGAGCACTATATCGTTGTAAACGGAATAAATATCACTGAGAGAAATAAGATCAGGAATGAACTCATTAAATCTGTGGATGAAAAAGATGTCCTGTTATCTGAGATTCACCACAGGGTAAAGAACAACCTGGCCATTATTGCCAACCTGATTGACATACAGCTGTTCGACATGGAAGACGAGGCCGTTGCAGACGTATTGAGAGAGACACAGAACAGAATCTACTCAATCGCCGGTGTGCATGAGATGCTCTACGATGTCAAAAATTTCTCTAAAATTGAGTTCAAAAAGTACTTGCAAAATCTTTTCGAGCGCATCTTTCGGCTCTATAATGAAAAGCACAAAATGACAGGGTTTGATATGAAGGTGGAGGTGGAGTACCTGAATATAAACCAGGCAATTCCACTGGGACTGATGCTGGCGGAACTTATTACCAATACCTTTAAACACGCTTTTGAGCTGGGTAAAGTCGGAACAATATCGATCGAAATTACCGGAGGCCCGGAGCAGATCACAATTATCTACAGGGATAATGGAAATGGGATGGCCCCGGAACTATTCAATGAGGCAAAAACAATGGGCCTTACACTTATTCGCTCGCTTCTCAATCAGCTGAATGCGACCTATAGTGTAAACGGAAGAGAGGGTTTTGAACTGGAGTTTACATTTTCAGAGCAGCTCAGAGGTTCGCACTCCAATCTTTAGATAATTTTAGTTTCCTATCGGGATCCCGTACGGGGCGAAATGGGGGATGTCTCTCTGCGTGTTGATTTGACTTAAATATTCATTCATCTTCTACATCCCGTTGTGAAATCCTACGGATTAATTAGCTTTGATCTCGTACTCACGTCTTAGTCAGCTTTCCATCTGGCTGTTCGCATAAACTCTATTGATCCATCTCCAATCTGTTTTTTCGTTTAATAAGCGTAAGAATGGTGTACTCTGCTACCAATACGCCCTCCTGGTTGGTAACATGAACATCGAACCAAACCATGCCGTATGGATCTTTATCGGTTTCTCTTTGCTGCCTTACGGTTTTTCTCTTCACTATCAGCTTTACCTGGATGGTATCTCCGGGAAATACAGGTGCCACAAACCGAAGGTCTTCCAGGCCATAGTTGAGCATAACCGGTCCGGGTGAAGGGTGTACAAACATCCCTGCAGCAGCCGATAGAACAAAATAACCGTGGGCCACACGTCTCCCAAAGAGGGAGTCTTTGGCTGCGATTTCATCAAAATGGGCATAGAAGTGATCACCGCTCAGAGAACCGAAGTTTACAATATCCGCTTCTGTTACCGTTCTGCGGTGTGTGGTGAGAGCTTCACCCACTTCCAGATCCTCGAAATGTTTTTTAAAGGGGTGAATATCAGATTCGCGGGTCTCAGCACCTTTTATGTATTGATTCACAATATTCATAATTGTAGTGGGAGAACCCTGCAGGGCTACGCGCTGCATGTTGTGCAACACAGCCCTTGCACCACCAAGCTCTTCGCCACCACCGGCCCTTCCGGGGCCTCCATGTATCATATGGGGCATGGGCGACCCGTGGCCTGTCGACTCTTTTGCGGAGTGGCGGTTAATGATCATAAAACGGCCATGATATGCAGCACATCCAAGGGTGATAACCCGGGCAACATCATCATCTGCCGTAAAGAGGGATCCAACCAGTGACCCGTCGGCTTTGTTAGCGATTTCGATGGCTTCGTCAATATTTTTGTAGGGCAGGAGGGTAGTTACCGGACCAAAGGCTTCTATAGTGTGAACCTCGTCTACCTCAATCGGTTTTCTGCAGAGCAGCACCTTTGGCGACGTAAAGGCATCTTTGCCATTTTGATAACTGTCAGAAGCGTACACGGTGTCGGTTACATCAATCAATTTTTGCAGCTGCGCATCGAAGCTGATAGCCTGACCTGCGCTCGCAAGCGGCCCCATACGTGTCTCTTCAGCTGCTGGGTCACCAATCACAGTTCGCTCAAGCCGGTTTTTAAGAGCCTTACTCACGTCATCCACAAGTTCATCAGGGATGATGGCGCGGCGAATGGCAGTGCATTTTTGCCCGGTTTTAACAGTCATTTCGTTGGCTACTTCCTTCACGAATAGTTCAAACTCCTCCATTACCGGGGTAACATCAGGCCCAAGAATAGAACAGTTCAGGGAGTCGGCTTCCAGGTTAAAGGGAATGCTGTTTGCGATAATATTGGGATGGGCTTTTAGGTTTCGTCCTGTAAAAGCAGAACCTGTAAATGATACCGAGTCCTGACTGGTTAATTGATCGAGCAGGTTGCCGGGAATATCAGCAGCAATAAATTGTACAGAGCCTTCAGGCAGTATTCCCGAATCAATCATTTTTTTGAACACGGCATGTGCCAGATAGGAACCCATGGGAGATGGCTTAACAATGCTTGGAACCCCGGCGATAAATGCGGGGGCAAATTTTTCGAGCATTCCCCAAACCGGAAAATTAAAAGCGTTGATGTGAACAGCCACTCCCTGTTTTGGCACGCAGATGTGCTGTCCTACAAATGTGCCGCCACGCGATAGCCTCTCAAAACCGCCTTCAACATGAAAGGGCAGGTCTGAAAGTTCAATCCGGGCTTTACTGGAAAGAGTAAAGATGGAACCAATGCCGCCTTCTATATCGATCCAGGAATCGCGCCGTGTTGCCCCGGTGTGGGTGGAGAGGGCATAGAACTCCTCTTTATGCTTCATCAAATACTGCCCGAGAAATTTGATCTTAAATGCCCGCTGATGAATGGTCATCTCCCTGAGTTTAGGCCCCGCAACTTTTCGGGCATACTCGCACATTGCCTTGTAGTCCAGATCGGCCTCAACCAGAATGCCAACCGGCTTGCCGGTGACGGCACTGATCAATTCCGATTCATTTCCTTTTTCAATCCATTTTCCCTGAGAATAGGAGGTAACTTTCATGTGGTAGTTTTTTTGTAGGCTGTTAAAAAAAATCTGAACAGTTGATGATTGTTGTTCTACCGTTGAAGATAATAAAATAGAGATGAGATATCTCAATACAGATGGTGATAAAGAAAGAGAGAGATGAGGGGGATGAAAGTCTCCCCTCGCCCCGGGATCCCTATGGGAAGGGGAGTACCACGCGTGTATTTCGCGTGGGGAAGGGTGTAAGCAAGGCTTGCTAACCCTCAAACAAACCGGATTTAGATCAACGCTCCGTACACATCCCCCCAGCGAAAACGCTGAACGCGTTTTCACATCCCCCCTTCAAAGTGGGACTCTTTATAGCTCATTCTGAATTGAACTCAAGACTCACGCCTAAAAAACTCACCCCTGATCAACAAATTCAAACTTCTCTGCGTCGAAGAGGCCTTTGTCACTCATTTTTAGGCTGGGTATGACGAGCAGTGCCATAAAAGAGATCAGCATAAAGGGCGACTTTAATGTGCTGCCCATATCACGAGACATTTGTGTCAGCCTTTCATATCCTCTTGCAACTTCAATACCCGGTGAATCACTCATTATTCCGCCAACCGGCAGGGGAAGTACGTCGCTTTTATCTCCATGAACTGCAGCAATTCCGCCTTCATTCTTCATGATCAGGTTTACGGCCCGGCTCAAAAATTCATCACTGGTGCCTACCGCAATAATATTGTGAGAATCGTGAGCGACGGATGATGCAATCGCACCATTTTTTAAACCGAAGTTTTTTATAAACCCGATCGCGGGTTTCTCCTCCTTGTAACGATTTACAACGGCTATTTTTAAAACATCCCGCGCAGGATCAGCCATCACTTCACCATCTTTTACCGCAAGATCAACCGTTTCCCTGCCGGTGATTAATTCTCCGTCACGAGCTACAATAACCTCTTGACGGCTCATTTCAGATATCAATTTAAAATCATCAGCCAAGACAGGGTAGGAGTGAAAGCGATTGATCCTGGTGGTTTTTACATCCGGAAAGAGAACAGTATCGTTGAGAAATACCAGTTTGCCGTCGATCCAGGTTTGTTGAACATTCATGGTATCGGGATGATCCACAACAATGAAATCGGCGGGATCACCTTTGCGAAGCAGCCCCACATTTAGGTTATAGTGCTGAACCGGAAGAACAGACGCAGCGAAGAGAGTATCAAAAAGATTATAACCCAGAGCCAGTGTCCGGCGAACAATCTCATTTATATGTCCCTTTACAAGATCATCGGGGTGCTTGTCGTCCGAACAGAACATGATTCTGCCGGGGTACTCACCCAGAAGCTCAATCAGCGCGTCATAGTTTTTTGCGGCGCTGCCTTCCCTGATGGCAATCAGCATGCCGTTATTCAGCTTGTCGATCGCCTCTTGTTTGCTGTAACACTCATGATCGGTTGAGATTTTGGCAGAGGCATATTTTGCAGCCTTTTCTCCTTTCAGTCCCGGGGCATGGCCATCAACCGGCTTGCCCTGTTTCTGCGCGGCCTTAATTTTAGCCAGTACATCCGGATCATCATTCAAAACCCCCGGCCAGTTCATCATTTCGGCCAGGTAGAGTATGTCATCCCGCTTTAACAGTTCTTCAATATCCTTTACATCCAGAACAGCTCCGGCTGTTTCAAACGTTGTGGCCGGGACGCAGGAGGGGGCTCCGAAATTGAACTTCAACGGAACTTTCTTTCCATTTTCAATCATATACTCCACACCCTCTTTGCCGCAAACATTAGCGATTTCGTGAGGATCTGATACCGTGGCCACTGTTCCATGCCGGACAGCAAGTTTTGCAAACTCGGAGGGAACGAGCATGGAGCTTTCGATATGGATATGTGAGTCCACCAGGCCCGGCATAATGTAGTGGTTCGGGGCTTCGGTAATTTTATTAATGGAGGAGATTTTTCCACCCTTAAAATGTACTTCTCCTTTATACTGCTCCCTGTTTAGCGGGTCTATGATAATTCCTTTAACTGATTTCATAGCTAAATTAACGTGATTTCGATATAAGAGCTAGTTACGAAGTGTCCCTCCGTCAGCCGACGGAGGGCAATGAGGGATGAAAAGTAGTGAATTTGTAGTCAAATAATGAATTCATGAGTCACATCAATACTCAGTGGGTCATCCACCTCGGAGCCTTAGTTCTTATCTTGAATTCAAGCTAATTTACTTAATTGATAATATATAGAGATCGTTTTCCCTTTCGAATCCGACCTTCTCAAGGTAGTTGTTGTGGTATTCGTTGCCGGGAGATGCGACGATGGTTTCTATCCCCTCACTTTTGAAGTAGCCCAGTTTTTCATTGAACAGATATTTCCCAATTTTAAAATCACGATAGCTGGGAATTACAAAGTCGAGATCAATCTGAAGCCGGTTATCTTTTCTGTTGCCCAATATCAAACCTGCTGGAACCATGTCACTTAATACAAACAGGGCCCAGTTATAACTCTTCTTAAATGAAAAATCAGGTTGATAGTTTTGAATGCTCTCTTTGTAGAAGCTGAGAAATTTTTTCAGGTATGTGCTTTCATAAGAGGAGGGCAGGAGTTCAAAGTATTTGTCACTTTTAAATATTTTCACCAGAAAGTATACATTGATTAGAACAATAAATGCATTCATGGCTGCAACGGGAATGGAGTTGATCAAAATACCGTAGATGGCAAACGTGAATGCTCCGATCATATTTACAACCCGCAGCTTTACAATGGCGCTCATCATCAGTGATATGGCCACCAAAACAGAAGCGGCATATCCGATTATCTCATACAGAACATAGGATTCCATTAATGATTGTCTTAAAGGGTGGTGAGGTCAGTTGTGAGCATAATATATCTGATATTGCACGTGATATATTCTTCTTTTTAAACCCGTGAGATCCGCCGTTAACGGTTATGAGACACATCAATACTGCAGCCGGCTGAAAGGGTTTGATAAACCACGCAATACCGCTCCGTAAGCTTCAGCAGGGTAGAAATCTGCTCGTCACTTGCATCCGTCTCAATTTTGTAATGAAGCCGAATGTTTTTAAACCCGACCGGCGCCTCTTTTGAAACACCAAGTGTGCCCCGGAAGTCGAGGTCACCCTCAGCGGAGAGAGCTGCATCTTTCAGGTCTATTTCAATAGCAGTAGCAACGGCGCTGAGTGTAACACCGGCACAAGCCACCAGGGCTTCCAGAAGCATGTCTCCTGAGCAGGCAGCAAGTCCGCTCCCGCCGGTAGCAGGGTGCAGGCCGGCTTCTACCAGCGATTTTCCGGTGTCTACTTTACAGGTTAACCCTTCTCCCAGTTTGCCGGAGGCCTTTAAGGTTATAACTGCCGATTCCGGATCGGTTTTATACTGTTCTTTAAGCGGAGCCTGAATGGCTCTGATTTCGTCTGAATTCATAGGGTCTAAATCTGTTCTGATAAATTTTGATGATTGGTGGAAAGATAGAGTATTGAAATAGGTTTTGAAAAGCCTGCAGCTGAATAAATCCGCTTATGATTTCATTCCGGTTTTTTAAAAATGGCGACACTGTTACCAATAATATCAACGGATGCATCCCAGTGATCTGCCATCCAGTGAAAGGTTTCTTTTGAATAGAAGGTTACATGGGTATCGTCGCGGCGATAGTGCCATTTTGGAAATGCTTCGATTGAAGGAACCAGTTTTGTCATAATTCCGAGATACCCCCCCGGTTTGAGGCAGCTCCACAACCTTTCAAACTCTTTTCGGGGGTTAAACAGATGCTCAGCAGTTTCTGTACAGGTGATAAAATCGTACTGATGCTCAAATACAGAAGGGTCGTTGGCATAGAAGGGATCATAGATGTTCATTTGATGGCCTTTCTCTTCAAACATAATACTCAGCGTGGGCCCGGGTCCGGACCCGAAATCAAGGCCAAAACTTTCTCTTTTCAGCTGTTTTTCGAGCGGTTTAAAAATCTTACTCAAGAACTTTCGGTAGTGTTCATCTTCGGAATCATTTTCGTGCTGGTCGTACCGGCTTTTTTCTACAGACGGACTAAGCCTCTGATTCGGATCCATAAATATGAGTCTGCATTCAGGGCACTGGAAATAATCGTAGCCTTCAACCTTACAGAGAGTATCTGTTTTTTCTGATTGGCATAGAATACAGTGTATCATATTTTGTTTAGTGAGAAGCGATGGGTAAATTTTAATTTAAAGTACGAAAAACCGAATCATTTGATTGGATTGCCGGCATAATGTGGCGGTTTGTCTGATTCTGTGAGAGTTTAATTGATTGCGGTTAAATTTACGCCTTAAAGCTTAAATAGTTGAAAGTGAACTTTTTTTCATCGTTTAACCTTTTAGAAGGCAGTTATTTACTACTATACATCTTATTAAACAATCAAACTAAACTGATATATAAATGAAATACCTTAAACATATTATCTCTTTACTGATAATTGCTTTTCTTGTATATAGCTGTGAAGCAGTGGAAGATTCGGAAGCATGGCAAGACCTTGAGCTGCGAACTGAATATCAGGATATTAAAGTGACAAAGGTTGCAGGCGATCTGGAGAGGCCCTGGGCATTGGCATTTCTTCCCGACAACAGAATGCTGGTTACAGAGAGGCCCGGCAGACTTAATATTGTTGAGAATGGAAATGTAACGGTTGTGAATGGAACTCCCGAAGTAAGATCGGTTAATCAGGGAGGTATGCTGGAAGTTTCTGTGCATCCCAACTACTCCGAAAATGGATGGATATATCTAACTTATTCCCAGGCCGGACCGGATGATGAAACAGCACTTACGGTTGTAAGAGGACAGCTTGAAGGAGCTGATTTTGTGCAGATGGAAGAGATTTTTCAGCAAAACAGGTTCTCCTCACCGGGGCGTCACTACGGTTCAAAAATTGCGTGGGACAACGAAGGGTATATGTATGTAAGCATTGGTGACCGGGGTGCAGATCCGCCACGGGCACAGGACAATTCTGATCATGCCGGAACACTTTTACGTTTAAATGATAACGGCACCGTTCCCGACGACAATCCTTTTGTGGGGGATGATGATGTAGCCAACGAAATATTTTCTTACGGACATAGAAATATCCAGGGGCTGGTTATTAACCAGGAAAATAATGAGATATGGGCTACAGAGCATGGACCCAGAGGTGGAGATGAGCTCAATTATGTAGAGCCCGGGAAAAATTATGGCTGGCCAACGGTTAGCCTTGGCCGCGACTACCGTGATGACAGAGAGTTTCATAATCATACAGAAGCCCGTCAAATGGAAAGTATGGTCGAGCCTGTTTATGAATTCCTGCCCACACTTGCACCATCGGGTCTTGCACTTGTAACAACCGATACATTTCCACAGTGGGAGGGAAATCTTTTGGCCGGAGGATTAAGGCCCGAACGAATTCGAAGATTGGTTATCCAGGATTATACCGTAGTTCATGATGAAGAACTACTCACATTTGAGTTAGGCAGAATAAGAGATGTTCGGGAAGGACCGGATGGATTTATATATGTGGTTACCGATGAGAATCCGGGCGGGATATACCGAATTGAACCAAACGATTAAAATACTGCACATGTTGCAGCCGAAAAAAAATCCCTGCAGACTCTGTTTGCAGGGATTTTCTTTTAATACCTGATTTCGATTAGTAATATGACGATTGAGTTCCTGAAAATCCTCTCCTTTCCCACGAAGGGATTTCCCCGTTGGGGGGAAAGTCTATAAGTCAGTTTAATAATCTATAGCCATGAAATAATTCAGTAAACCACCCCCGGCCCCTCCTTGGGAAGGAGGGGAGCATTTTTTTCGAAATTTCAGAATCAAATTCAGGTTAAATGAGAGTTGATTATAATCATGTTTATCGATGAGTTTTTCAGCAGATAGTGTTAACTAAACAGGGGTCTACATGCAAAAAAATAAGATCAGGATTCTTGTGGCAGGCTGCGGAAACATGGGGACATCACACGCAAGAGCCTATCACCGGATGAATGAAGTAGAGATAGTGGGGCTGGTTAGCCGTGGAGAAAAAAGCAGAAACCGTTTGTCGGCAGAGCTGGGAGGTGTTGCAACGTTCGGTGATTTTGGAAAAGCATTGGAAGCCCTCAACCCGGATGCTGTTTGTATTAGTACATATCCCGATACACATGCTGATTATGCCATAAAAGCACTAAAGGCAGGTGCACATGTTTTTGTTGAAAAACCAATTGCAGAGACCGTTTACGATGCTGAAGAAGTTGTTCGTACATCAAGAGAAACCGGGAAAAAAGTGGTGGTGGGATATATCCTGAGGCATCATCCCGGATGGAAGAAGTTTATAAAATATGCTCAAGGGCTGGGTAAACCACTTGTGATGCGTATGAATCTGAACCAGCAGAGTACAGGAGAGGCGTGGGGAGTTCATAAGAGCATAATGAGCGCAATGTCTCCCATCGTAGATTGTGGTGTTCACTATGTGGATGTGATGTGCCAGATGACGAAAGCAACGCCAACACATGTACATGCAATTGGAGCAAGACTCAGTGATGAAATTCACAAAGAGATGTATAACTATGGGCAGTTGCAGGTTCAGTTCGATGATGGATCTGTGGGTTGGTATGAATCGGGGTGGGGGCCGATGATCAGCGAGCAGGCCTATTTCATAAAAGATGTAATGGGGCCACAGGGATCCGTGAGTATACGTAAAAATACGTACGACCAGCCACAGGGAGCGTCAGCCGATATTGAAGAGCATACAAGTTTAAAGCAGCTTTTGCTTCATCATTCCAAACTTGACGAGAAGGGAAACCTGAGGAGGAAACAACAGATTGTTGAGACTCCTGAAGAACCGGGTCATGATGAACTCTGCTATTTGGAACAGACCTATTTTATTAATGCAATACACAATGATCTTGATTTGACGGATCATTTAACGGAGGTTGTTCACACATTAAGAGTTGTACTGGCAAGTGATCAATCTGTAAAAACGGGAGAGGTTGTAAGATTGTGAAGTGAGAGAACGTGTAAGTGGGCTGTCCGTTTTAATGAAACGACTGCTACGTTTTCTCTTTTACCGATGCGCGCCAGGCATGTTCAAGAAGTGCTTCAATCGGAATAATTTCAAGTGCCAGCTCATTGGTTGCTTCAAGATCAACCATAGGCGCCATTCCTGAATTATAGGCCTCTTTCCAGCGATTGGCACACATACACCATCGGTCTCCGGCTTTCAACCCGGGAAAATTGTATTGTGGCATTGGAGTTGACAGATCATTGCCACACAATTTAGAAAAAGCCAGGAATTTATCCGTCATAATAGCACAAACCATGTGTTTGCCGGGATCTCCAACCTGAGAGTCGCAGCATCCATTCCTGTAAAACCCCGTTAACGGGTCTTCACTACAGGTTTCGATAGGCTCACCGAAGATATTTTTTGAGCGTTGTGCCATAAAAGAGAGATGTACTGAAATTACACTAGTACCAAAGTAAACTATTACCGTCTAAAAAAACCATTAATTTTCATTGTTCGCAACAAATTTTAACATTCCTGAGCCGAAATCAATGGAGCGGTAAAAACAGGCTTTTCTGTGAATGTCATTTTGGTTTTTAGTGTGGCAAACTCCGTCACCCTCCAGGGTTACTTTATAGACCAGCGCGTCCTGATCGCAGTCTACCAGAACCTGATCAAGAATGAGCCTGTTGCCGGATGTGAGCCCTTTTATCCAGAGTTCATTTCGGCTGGTGCTCCAAAATGCTGCCTGCCTGTTTTTTAATGAATACTCAAGGGCCTCCCTGTTCACGGAAGCTATCATTAGGACGTTTCCTGTAGAAGACTCCTGAACGGCAACAGGGAGCACTCCGCCCCGCTTATCAAATTGCAGGTTCAGCTCGGTTCCTTCTTCCAGAAGGGGTTTGGTTTCTGACATTGTGTGGTTACGTTTTTAAGTATATGTTCATACTTGTGCTTGGATGGCACGGTATGTAATCCCAGCCTTTCGGCTTTCTATCATATTTGCTGTAAAGTACAGATTTTTAGGATTTACTGAGGTCTTTCTTTAACTCCTTTACAATCCGAAATGTTCTGAGCATATCCGTTGCAATGATCCGGCATGTCGCATCATAGGCAGATTCCTCGTTTTCTGTATCATCGGCATATTTTGGATCGGTATAAGTGAGGGGTACCCGAATTGCTGCTCCCGGAATGAACGGACAGTTTTGGTCAGCGTGGTCACAGGTCATGATAGCTGCAAACCGGCCATCCGGATTCTTTTTATCATCAAATACCTTAGACCACAATTTCACCTCTTTCTCCACATCATCTGAACTTACGGTGTAAACCGGATTATTTGATCCATCTTTTTGGATGGTACAACCGGCCCGCTCAAGGGCAGCTACTGTTCGTTCGTTGCAAGCCGTAACCTCAGTTCCGCCTGAATAAGCTTCTGCAACATCCAGATCAAGATAGTCCTGAACCAGGGTGCACCAGGTTTGAGCAAACTGGCTGCGACGGGAATTGTGGGTGCAGATAAAATTAAGTTTAGCTTTTTCACCAGACTTACCCTCCTCCACAATGAATCCGGCTATTTTTTGGATAAGATCTTCATGACGGTAGATTGGATTTCGGCTTAGCTCATCTTCGATGGATTGTAGAAATGGGTTGATCATTTTGAGTATTAAATTATGATTTAAAAGTGGCATCAGATTATTACGGGAAAATCTGTTTGTGATTTATGGGTGTTCTGTCATGATTGCAAAAAGATAGTCTTTACGTGCAAAAACAGAAAGATTCAATAAGTTATCCTTGCAGTTCAGGGTATTCTTGAACTGCTTTTTGAAGATATACATTCTATGTAAACGAATTATTACCAGTTGACAACCAACCTCAAGCACCTTACTATTGGGTTGCATTAGGTTCCTGCTCAGTATCGATGGTTGTCAAAACTGAGTAAGGATGAAAAGGGAATCCGGTGGCCTGCCTTCCATAAATTTACATGGAGGCGGGGAATCCGGAACTATCCCCGTAGCTGTAAGCTCAAATAAAAACCTTTAGCATCTCTTTGCCACTGTTCCAACCGCCTAACGGCGGATCGGGGCGGGAAGGCTGCTAAAGCTGAGTAAGTCAGAAGACCTGCCTATTTGCAAATAATTCAGGCTTTCGGAGGAAAGGCCGGGAATGTACTACTCCTTTATCTGTTTTTGGATATGTGGATAGCAACACCCATCTTTTTTCATTATCGAAAGCTCATTGGTTAACCTAAACATATATTTAAACCATGAGCAAACTTATCATATCTATACTGGCAGGGGTATTTCTGTGTACCTCAATTATAAACGCACAAACTACAGAGCCGGCAGTAAGCGACTCGCTGCAACTGGACCGGATTGTGATCACAGCTTCCAAGATCCCTCTTTCTCAGCGCGAAACCACCAAGCCGGTTATCATCATCGACCGGCAGGAGTTAGAAAGAAACGCAGGCCGGGATATATCTCAGATTCTGAACCAACAGAGCGGAATTCGCGTGAATGATTCATATGGCGCACCTTCAAATACCCGGATTCTCTACATGCAGGGAGCAGCAGCACAAAATACGCTAATTCTGCTTGACGGCCTCCCGATCAGCGACCCCTCGGGAGTGGGAGGCCTGTTTGACCTCAGGCTACTTCCAACCAATAACCTTGAGCGCATAGAGGTGATAAAGGGGAGTCAGTCAACCCTTTACGGAACAGACGCCATTGCGGGGGTTGTGAATCTGATAACGCGAAGCGGGGGAGATGAGCCCGTTAGCGGCAGCGGGAGGATCTCGTATGGCTCGTATAACACCTTTAACGGGAACGCAGGCGTGAGCGGATCGGCCGGTAATTCCGTCAGATATACAATCAACTACAACCGTGAGTCGAGCGACGGTTTCAGTGCGGCCCGCGATCCGGAGAGCACCGGTACGTTTGGATCGGACGGTTACAGCCTGGATTCATTCTTTGGCAAAGTGGATCTGACTCTGGCAGAGGGAATCACCCTCTCTCCATTTCTGAACTATTCACGAAATGAGGGAGAGTATGATGGTGGGGCGTTCCAGGATGCGGATAACGAGTATCTGCTCGATATGCTAAACCCGGGTATCCATGCAGAAGTGATTCACGGCAATTTGCGCCTGAATGGAGGGTATAACTATACCCGGACAGAACGGGCGTTTATCTCTCAGTTTGGTGAAAATGAGTTTGAAGGGCGCTTCCATAATGTGGATTTTCTGTCAAACTATTCCTTCACAGACAGGCTTCAGGTACTGGCAGGCGTTAACTTCCAGGATTTCACGATTCCGGTTGTGGATGAATCAGACAGAAACGCTCAGATCATAAGCCCATATGCAACGTTCTATCTGAAAGACCTGAATGGATTCAGTGCTGAACTGGGGTACAGGCTGAATAATCACACCGAATATGGCAACAACTCCACATTCAGTTTTGCGCCGGCCTACTACATTACCGGAAATTTGAAACTGTTCGGATCCATTAGCACCGGATTTAAGGCTCCAACCCTTGATGAACTTTTTGGCCCTTTTGGAGCAAATCCGGATTTGGATCCCCAGCGCAGCCTCTACATAAATGCGGGAGTTGAAACGTACCTTCTGGATCAGTCTCTGAAATTATCCGGTCAATATTTTATCCGTGAGATAGATGATCTGATCGTTTACACGTTTGACCGGGGATACATTAACCGGGATCGTCAGGATGATTACGGGATTGAGCTTACCGCCGACTGGATCGTAAACAGCCGCATCACCACAGGTGCGTGGTATAACTTTGTGGATGGTGAGATAACCACCGTGGATGCCCTGGGTGATGAGGTCACACAGAGCAATCTGATTCGAAGGCCCAGGCACAGCTTTGGTGTACAGGCAGGGGTAAGGATAACCGATAAGCTCTATATCCGCGCTGATGGTGAGTATAATGGTGAGAGATCCGACCTTTTCTTTAACCCGGAAAACAACTTTGCACAGGAGGATATAACCCTGGATGCCTATACGCTGGTAAATCTCTATGCGGAATACCGGGTAATCGACAACCGTGTTGCCCTGTTCGGTGATGTGAAAAACCTCTTCAATACCGATTTTACCGAAGTGTATGGTTTTAACACCATGGGTACATCGGTTAAGGCAGGTGTCAGGGTGAGTTTTTAAGCTGAACTTTTTACCACGAAGGCACGATGACACGAAGAAATCACAAAGGTATAAATAGCAATATTATAAACTTCGTGAAATTTCGTGCCTTAGTGGCCACTTGGTAGGCATGATATAATGATTGAAAAGTAATTTTCTTACAGCCTCTCAAAGGTTACCGAATTCTTTCGGGATCAATTGGATTTTATCTTAAACCCACGTTAAACCGAATCCTGATTTGATATTCGACGGACAGCCGCGTGCCAGATTAAACCGATCACTATTACGCCAAGCCCCAGTCCCCAGATTTGCGGGTCGATCCAAAAGGCGAGGAATAGGCAGCCGAACAACCCCATTACCGGGATAATGCGGGGATAGAGGCGCAGCTCAGGCGGCATTAACAGTGCGGAGAGATTGGTAATAGAGTAGTAAATTAAAACTGTAAAGGCGCTGAACGACCAGGTGAAGACCACATCACCGCTCAACACAAGCAGCCCGATAATGGCACCGGTAATCCAGACGGCAACTGCGGGGCTCTGTGTATTTGGATTAATTCGGGCAATTGAATTCGGGATATCTTTTCTCCGGGCCATACCCAGCATCACCCGCGACAATCCAAGAATCAGGTTTAGCAGTACGCCAAGCATGGCTGTAATTGCAGCAATGGTAACAACAGGTCCAATCAACGGTACCGAGAGTACCTGTGCCACCACCATCAGCGGGGCGGCCTCGCCGTCCAGCGTCTGCCCGAAAGCTTCGGCACCCATAACCTGCAGGGCGGTAAGCGATACAGCCAGATATATAATAACGATGATAACCATGGCAAGAATTATCGCCTTCGGTATGGTGCTTTTCGGTTCAGCAACTTCTTCGCCAAGCGTTGCTATTCTCCCATACCCGGTATAGGCCACAAACATCAGGGCTGAAGCGTAAAGGATGGAAGAGGCCGACGTGTCGGTGACGGCATCTATAATGGGTTGCCTGGGCATGCCATTCACAAAAAAAGCGGTAACGACCAGTGCGGTGAGTCCGGCCAGGGTTGTCATTACAATCCATTTATTTGCGGTATTACTTCTGCGTATCCCTCCGGATACAAGGGCAGTCATGATCACGAGCAACAGAATTCCGGATCCCGGCAGCATCCATGGGTGGGTTTCGATTCCAAAGGCATAGTACAAATACCCGATGCACCCCAACACTGCTGTTGCAGCAGAAGCTGACTTGGCAACCAGGAACATCCAGCCGGCCGTAAAACCGAACCAGGAGTTTAAAAAACGATAGCCGTATTCGTATGTTCCACCACTAACCGGATGGGCTGCTGCGAGCTGGGCACTGCTTAATCCATTAAAGGCCGCTAAAACCGCCGCAATTACAATTGCGATGATGATACCATTACCCGCTACCTGGGTTGCAATAGCTATACTTACAAAAATACCGGTTCCGATGATAGAGCCAAGCCCCATTAATACTGCTCCGGGAGTGCGTATTACTCTTTGAAGCTCATCTTTCATAGTAAAGGATTATTTATGCCGGATTTTTTTTGAGCAGTGCCAATATACAATTCATAACCTGTTATTATGTTAAATTAACATGAATAATTTGCACCAAAATCTGTTTGCCGAATCGCCAAAAGAATGTCTATTATTGTCTATG
>REDT01000119.1 GCA_007693295.1 Balneolaceae bacterium | reverse complement strand
ATCTTCGCGACGTGGCATTTATGATGTTCGTTAAATTGCGGTTGTTAATTCTCCCTCCTTACAAAGGAGGAGCCGGGGGTGGTTCTTTCATGGTTTTGAGCCATTTATCAACCATCCCTTCACTAATTGCTTTTTTCTGTACCCGTTGTAGCCTGTTCCTTGTGCCCTGCACCTTGCTCAACCATCTCCATAAACTGGTCGAACAGGTATGACGAATCGTGAGGCCCGGGTGAGGCTTCAGGGTGATACTGTACTGACATACCCTGAAAATTTTTGAACCGGAGGCCCTCAATGGTCTGATCGTTCAGGTTTATGTGTGTGACCTCTACTTTCGACGTGTCAATTCTCTTCTCATCTACGGCAAACCCGTGATTTTGTGTGGAGATCTCTACCAGTCCGGTTTTGAGGTTTTTAACAGGCTGGTTCGCCCCTCGATGTCCTACAAACATTTTTCTGATTGGGATTCCCTCAGAGAGCGCCATCAGCTGGTGGCCCAGGCAGATTCCAAATAACGGCTTGCCCGATTTCTTTGCTGCTTCAACCACCGGCAGGCCATAATGGGATGACGCATTGGGATCGCCGGGCCCGTTACTGAAAAAATATCCGTCGGCCTCCCATTCCATCACCTTTTCAGGAGCAGTTTCAGCGGGGAAAACCCTTAGCGTGCAGCCGCGGTTCACAAAGCTGTTAATAATATTCTGTTTGATACCGTAATCCATGGCTGCAATCCTGTAAGGGCCATCAGAGGGTACCGTTTGGGCCTCTTTACGGGTTACCCGGGTAGCCAGTTCAAGGCCCTCCATGTCGTCCCACTCCTTGGCTTTCCGGATCAACTCTTTCTCATCGGAAATTTCGGAGCTGATTACGGCGTTCATCACACCCTTTGTACGAATATGGCGCACAAGCATCCTGGTATCGACGCCGGAGATGCCGATTAATTTATTTCTTTCAAGGTAATCCTGAAGACTGCCATCGGCTATTGGATTGCTGTAGTCGTCGGAGAAAGACCGGACAATTAACCCGGAAATCATCACTTTGCGGGCTTCATCATCGCGGCTCATGGTGCCATAATTCCCGATGTGAGGGTAGGTCATCATCATAAGCTGACCGTGATAGCTTGGATCAGTAAAAATCTCCTGGTAGCCGGTCATGCTGGTGTTGAAGCAGAGTTCGCCGCCGGTAGTTCCGACAGAACCTATGGAACGGCCTCTAACCACGGTGCCGTCAGAGAGTGCAAGAATTGCAGGTTTGTGATTGGGTGCAATGGGTGTCATCTATAAACGGGTTTGAAAGGGTTATTGTAGCGAAATGAGAACTGGAAATGGCGCAGTTTAACTGCAAAAAAATCGGGAGAAAGTAACAGGCTTAGGTCCAAAAAAAATCCGACTACGGAAACCGTGTCGGATTTGGGAAGTGAAATTTCGTAGGTACAGATGTTCGGGTGGAACAACTTCATTAGCTCTGTTTAAAAGTTTCAAAAAGGTACGGAGTTGAAGTAAAAGTTGAAAGGTTTTTTTTGAAAAGTGTGGTGATAAATTCGAATTTTTCAACTGTCAACTGTCAACTGTCAACTGTCAACTGTCAACTCATATTTTACCAATCACTCTCCTCCGCCAATTATATAATAGATCTCCTCACCCGGGCCTACTGGAATACCCAGGCCAAATACCATGGTATAGAAGAGGATAATCCACCCAATCAAAAAGAAGATGCTGTAGGGCAGCATCATGGCGATAATGGTGCCGATACCGAGATCTTTATCATATTTATTGGCAAAGGCAAGGATCAGTCCAAAGTAACTCATCATCGGTGTGATGATGTTTGTAACCGAGTCTCCAATTCTGTAGGCCGCCTGTATCACTTCGGGCGTGTAGCCAATCAGCATCAGCATGGGCACAAAGATCGGAGCTGTTACCGCCCATTGTGCAGAAGCTGAACCAAGCATCAGGTTTACCGAGCCGGAAACAAAAATAAACCCGATAAAAATAATGGGGCCGGTTGCTCCCATATCCTGAAGGAACTGTGCGCCTTTAACGGCAAAAATCTGCCCGAGATTACTCCAGCCAAAATAGGCTACAAACTGGGCCGCAAAGAATACGATTACTATGTAAAGCCCAAGTGTAGACATGGCACTCGACATCCCTTTAATTACATCACGGTCATCTTTCATGGTTCCTACAACTTTTCCGTAAACAAATCCGGGAATGAGAAAGCAGATAAAAATAAAGGTTACAATTCCCCGTAGAAACGGTGAGTCTTTCCAGTCTCCTGTTTCAGGATTTCGCAGGATTCCATTTTCCGGCACAATGGTTAATGCCAGGATTCCGAACATTATGATTACTGAAATACCTGTCCATTTCAGAGCGTTAAGCTCTTTGTCGGTGAGTGGATCCATCGATACTTCATCCGACAGGTCTTCCATGGCCATGCTCTCATCATAAACTCCAAGCTTTGGCTCAACAATTCGCAGAGTTACAAAGGCGCCAACTCCGGTAATCAGGAATGTGCTTACAAACATGAAGTAGTAGTTGGCTGTGGCTACCACGGTGTAGTCGGGATCAATAAGTTGTGCAGCCTCCTGGGTGAGTCCGGCAAGCAGCGGATCGATAGTTCCAAGCAGCAGGTTGGCGCTGTAACCGCCCGATACGCAGGCGAATGCACATGCCAGCCCGGCAAGCGGATGACGGCCCATGGAGTGGAAGATAACGGCCGCAAGAGGAACCAGCACCACGTACCCCATTTCGGAGGCAGTATTGGATATAACCGCCGCAAAACAGATGGCTACGGTTACAAGATTCTTGGGTGTTACGATAAAGTTAATGACACGGTTTGGAATAGCTTTGAAACCTGAATGGGAGGTAGCAGTAGGCTTAAATGATGCTGCTTTTAAAACAATACCGCGAACACAGGCGCTGATAAGGCCGGAGTGTTCTGCTACGCCCACACCTAATAGGGCAACCAGTACCACGCCGAGAGGGGCAAAACCTGTAAAATTGACTACCATTCTTTCAACAATCATGCGCAGCCCTTCGGCATTCATCAGGCTAACCGGCCGGATAATCCCATCGGGTGCACGTCCGGCTGAACCCTCCGGTCGTGGATCGGGAGCGCTCCAGTCGAGCCATTCGGCGAGGCCGCTTACCAGAACCACGCCAAGGGCAAAGAGTGCAAAAAGGGTTACAGGATGTGGCAGCAGGTTTCCCAGCCACTCTACAAAATCGAGGAAGCGTGTAAAGAGAGTTCTCTCCTGCCGGTCCTGCTTGGGTACTTTGGGGTCGTCGGTTTTGGGATGTTCACTCATAGCGTGAAAGTTAATCTAATGTCAGTTTGTATCGGGGATGGAAGAGTTTGTCAACACGGTTTTCAGCTGGTATCCAAAAAGTGTACCGAATCCGGCCAATATTCCGCCAATAAGGAACGTGAACAGGAGTGCAAACCAGGGTGATCCCAGTTGAAGCATTTCAGCTACGCGCGTTGAGAGAATTGCATCGTTTGCAATATGTATGTAAAAAGCCTGCGCAAACCATGCAAAACCGCCTGCTGTCAGACCGGTAATAAAAGCTGAGAGGCTATTTTCAAGGAGCCATGCACCGAAAATAATAGCCGGTAAAAGGGCAGACCACCATGGCAAAAAGAGGTTCAGAAACCATGTGAAAATAAAAATTATGATAAAAGGTCTCATCAATATCAATTAAGCAGAATTTATGACCATCAGAGTATAGGAGTTTGAGGATTAAACTGAAATAGATACTTCAGAATGAAAATATGACGTTTTGCTGAGTTTAAAGTTGAACTTTTTGCAAGGAAAGTTATTGCGTGAAAAGAACCGGGGCTTCTCAGATGATTCTCACAAATAGGAAGAAAATGTGGTGGAAGCGATTTTTTAGTGCCCTATCATCAAAAATCAGGGATAGAAGATATAGCATCAATTTTGATCTGATAACGATTATTCTGATCTTTAAAGCTGATCAAAAGTACTCGCAAAAACATATTCAGAATTAGAAAAAAAGATTAAATCAACATGGCAAAGGTTGAAGTTGTGATGCCCCAAATGGGTGAATCTGTAATGGAGGGAACCGTTATTGAATGGGCAAAGAAAGTGGGCGATAAGGTAGAAGTAGACGAAACCCTTCTTGAAATAGCTACAGACAAGGTAGACACTGAGGTGCCCTCGCCCGAATCCGGTGTATTGGTGGAAATTTTAGTTGAAGCCGACCAGACGGTGGAAGTAGGCCAGCCTATTGCCATAATAGATACTGATAAAGATGCAGCTCCGGAATCTTCAGAAGATTCAGATTCTGCAGAAAAGGCTGAAGCCGCAGAAGAGAAAGAGGCTGAGCCTGAAGAGAAAAAAGAGGAGACTGCAGAAAAAGAACAGGAGGAGGCAGCTCCGGTTCAAAGCGGGAATGATTCTGATGACTCTGGCGACGGCGAACGCATTGAGGTTGTGATGCCCCAAATGGGTGAGTCTGTAATGGAAGGAGAGGTGCTCGAATGGCTGAAGAGTGTAGGAGATGAAGTTGAAGTGGATGAGCCGCTTCTGGAAATTGCCACGGATAAAGTGGATACAGAGGTGCCTTCACCGGAAGCCGGTACACTGGTTGAAATACTGGTTAAGGCCGGCGAGACCATTGAAGTGGGACAGCCCATCGCAATTATTGCTACAGGCAAAGCTGCAACTGCACCCGAATCGAAGAGCTCAGAGCCGGAAAAAGCAGCAAAACCACAGCAAGAAGCCTCGGGTAATGGTGCTGAAACTAAGGAGACTGCCGGTTCAGAGCCGCAGCGAATGGGCAGTGACGGGCGATTTTTCTCTCCGTTGGTTCGGTCAATTGCAAAAGAGGAAGGCATCAGCCAGGAAGAGCTGGAGTCGATAGAAGGCAGCGGTAAAGACGGCCGGGTAGCGAAAAATGATATTCTGAAGTATGTAGAAGATAAAAAGGCCGGCAAGGTTAAAGCCCCTGCAGCGTCAACATCGAAAAGCAGCGGCCTTGTAAAACCGGCCTCTGAACCGGAAAAAACCGAAAAAAGCTCCGATAGGATCTCAGCCGGTGAACTGAACGTAAGTCGTCCGCAAGAGAATGTGGAGATTGTTAAAATGGACCGGATGCGCAAGATGATTGCTGAGCACATGGTTCGCTCGCAGCGGACATCCGCTCATGTAAGTACATTCAGCGAGGTTGATGTTACAAGAATTGTGAATTGGAGAAACGCCAACAAGAAAAAATTCGAAGAGCATGCCGGTGTCAGGCTTACCTTTACACCCATTTTTATCGAAGCGTTTATCAAGGCGATTGGCGAATACCCCTTGATCAACAGTTCAGTTGACGGGGAAAATATCATCCTTAAGAAAGACATCAACTTTGGTATTGCTGTAGCTCTCGGTGAGGGCGGAAAAGGCGGACTGATTGTGCCTGTTATCAAGAAGGCACAGGATAAAAACCTTGTTGGTATAGCCAAGGCTGTGAATGAGCTTGCGCTTAAGGCAAGAAATAAAGAGTTAAGCCCCGACGATCTGGTTGGCGGTACAATTACTCTAACAAACTATGGAAGTGTGGGTAACCTGATGGGCACCCCGATCATCAATCAGCCACAGGTTGCCATTCTTGGAACCGGAGTGATTGAAAAGAAACCGGTAGTGATTGAAACCGACCAGGGAGATATGATTGCAATACGGCACATCATGTTCCTGACCATGAGCTATGACCACCGGATTATTGACGGCGCGCACGGCGGTGCATTTACCAGCAGGGTAAAAGAGCTGCTCGAAGGATTTGATCCAAACAGGGCCATTTAAGGTTAATAGTACCCATTAACTTTCAGGATATCGAAGCGGCATTTACAAATGCCGCTTCTTTTTTTGCCATGCTGAAACCCGCATTTCACACCAAGAAATTGGGTTAGTGATGCTGTTTTATCCAAACACTTATGAAAGTATATCGTACAATTGAAGAGATTCGTTTCGAGATCGGAAAATTGAAATCAGCAGGGAAAAAAGTTGGTTTTGTTCCAACGATGGGGGCTCTTCATGAGGGGCATATCTCACTGATCAGAAAAGCTCATGAACATTCTGACGCGGTAGTTGTCTCTATTTTTGTGAATCCGGAACAGTTTGGCCCAAATGAAGATTATGAAACCTATCCAAGAGAGCTGGATGAGGATCTGGAGAAGATAAAGGAACAGGGTGTTTCTCTTGTCTTCACCCCGGATCGCACCGAACTCTATGATAGCGAGAAATATCTGAAAATCGTGATCAACTCCCTGAATGATCATATGTGCGGTGCCAGCCGGCCGGGATTTTTTGAGGGTGTACTTCTCGTGGTAAACAAGCTGTTCAATATTGTGCAGCCGGATGTTGCCCTGTTTGGCCAAAAAGACATCCAGCAGTTTCAAATCATAAGCCGTATGGTGGAAGAGTTCAACCAAAATGTTGAAATGGTGATGGTGCCTATTTCACGCGCTAACGACGGGCTGGCGCTCAGCAGCCGGAATGCCTATTTAAGCGAGCAAGAGCGAAAGATTGCTCCCGGTCTGTACAGAAGTTTAACATACATTGAAAAACAGGTGAGGGGAGGCGTGGATACCCCGGCGCTGATGATCAGCCATCAGAAAAGTGAACTCGAGGCAAAAGGTTTTAAAATTGATTATCTTAATATGTTTTCTCTTAAAACGCTTCAGCCTGTAGAAACGTTAGCGAAGGGAGAACAATATATACTTGCCGGCGCTGTTTGGTTAGGCAAGACAAGATTAATTGACAACATTTTGATTGAACTGTAAGGAGTATTTAGCATGAAACTCTCGATTTTTAAGTCCAAACTGCACCAGATGAGGGTTACCGAAGCCAACCTGATGTACGAGGGCAGTATTACAATTGATGAAGACCTCTTGGATATGGCCAATATTCTGCCGTATGAAAAGGTGCAGGTGGTAAATATTACCAACGGCTCACGCTTGGAAACCTACACCATTCCGGGTGAGAGAGGAAGCCGAGTTTGCTGCCTGAATGGTGCTGCAGCGCGGCTCACCCAGGTGGATGACCGCGTAATTGTGATGGCCTACGCCCAAATGGACCCCGAAGAGGCCCGCAGCCATAAGCCCACAGTGGTGATCGTGGATGAAAATAATGAACCCAAAGATATCCTTGCTGAAATTACTCACGGAAAGACGTACGGTCTGGAGAATGGGTTGATTGAATAGTCTTGAACTAAAATCTTTTTTATAAATCCCGCTTTGTTTATTCGAAGCGGGATTTTTTTTGGCCAAATCTTGGAGGGTATTAAAATGTGGCAACTTAGCATTAGTTGTAACATATTGCGAAGCAATCAATATATTAGCGGCCCACTAGCTATAAACCAGCCTTGAAAAGATATGAATGAATCAAAAAAAGGAATTTCCAGAAAAGATTTTTTAAGTAAAACAGCTGCCCTCGCAGCCGGTTTTACAATTTTACCCAGCTACGTTGTGAGCGGTCTGGGCCACAGAATGCCGAGTGATAAACTGAATATTGCCGGAGTGGGAGTGGGCGGCCGGGGACTTGGAGTACTCCGGGCAATGGAGAAGAGTGAAAATATAGTTGCTCTGTGTGATGTGGACTGGAGGTATTCAAAAGGAGCTTTTGATCACTTCTCCGGCGCAAAGAAATTCTGGGATTGGCGTGTTATGCTTGATGAAATGGGAGATGATATTGATGCTGTTATGGTGGCAACATCCGATCACACACACGCCGCAATAGCTGCTCATGCCATGACGCTTGGCAAGCATGTGTATGTGGAAAAACCCCTCACGCATACCGTTTATGAATCACGATTGTTAACGAATCTGGCCAGAGAGTATAAAGTGGCAACTCAAATGGGAAATCAGGGAGCCTCGGATGAAGGAGTGAACCTGATGACAGAATGGATTGCGAATGGCGAAATTGGTGAAGTGAAAAAAGTAGAGTCATTTACAGATCGCCCGATATGGCTGCAGGGTTTAAATCCGCCCACACAAGAACAGCCAATCCCCGATACATTTAACTGGGACCTGTTTGTTGGCCCGGCCAAGATGAGGCCATACAATGAAGTTTATACCCCCTGGAACTTTCGGGGATGGTGGGATTTTGGCACGGGTGCACTGGGTGATATGGCTTGCCATATTCTGCATCCGGTTTTTGATGCACTTGAATTGGGATATCCCACAAAGGTTCAGGGCAGCTCTACTCTTCTTTTAAGAGACTCTGCTCCAACCGCACAAAAAGTAAAGCTTACATATCCTGCCCGTGAGAGCAACTTAAAAGTGGCGCTTCCTGAAGTTGAGGTGCACTGGTATGACGGCGGTATCCAGCCGGAAAAACCGGCAGGATGGCCTGAAGGAAGGAATATGAATCACAGGGGTGGAGGCGTTCTGTTTCACGGTTCTGAGGATACTCTTATATGCGGTTGCTATGGGGCCGACCCCTGGTTGCTTTCAGGACGGGTGCCTGAAGTAGCCAAAACAGAACGAAGGGTTGAAACGGGCCACGAAATGGATTGGGTACGTGCTTGTAAAGAGAGTCCGGAAAACAGGGTGCAGCCCAAATCACACTTTGATGAAGCAGGCCCGTTTAATGAGATGGTTGTGATGGGTGTGCTGGCAGTGCGTCTTCAGGGCCTCAATAAAGAGCTGGAGTGGAATGGAGAAACTATGGAGTTCACCAATATCCATTCAAATGAAGAGCTAAGGGTTGTTATCAGAGATGAATTCAGCATCGAAAATGGAAACCCCTCTTTTCGAAAGGAGTGGAGTGATCCATTTAATGCCCTTGAGTTTGCCAACGGACTTATCAAACATGAGTATCGCGAAGGCTGGTCACTGCCTGATATGCCCGCTAAATCCTGATTTTAAAGTAAGTTCGAGATAAAATCGATTGGAAAAAAAGTCCCCCTTAGAAGGGGGGAAAGGCTCGAAAGAGCCTGGGGGGATGACCCGCTGAGCGTTGATCTGAATCAAATGTTCATTATGTGACTTCGAATTCACTTCTCTTCATCTACCATTGCCCTCCGCCGGCTGGCGGAGGGACACTTTCTAACCAATTCTTATATCGAACTCAAGGTTTTTACTCCACAAAATCGGGTAGCAGTTCAAAGAACTTGGCTGAAGTTTTAATGCCTCTGTGAAAATCCTTCAGTGAGAAGCTTTCGTTCGGAGAGTGAAGCGCATCTTTGGTTAACCCAAAGCCCATCAGGATGGAGTTCACGCCAAGTACTTTCTTGAAATCGGCCACGATGGGGATGGAACCGCCTTCTCGAGAAAAAAGCACCTCTTTATCATAGATCTCTTCAAAGGCTTTTGCGGCAGCTTTCAGCCCATAGTAGTTGAGATCGATCACCACCGGATGGCCTCCGTGGTGGGACTCCACTTCAATAGTTACGGTGTCGGGAGCGAGCGACTTTACATGGTCGGCAAACAGTTGTGCGATTTTGTTTGGGTCCTGGTCAGGCACCAACCTCATACTCACTTTCGCGCCGGCTTTGGCAGGAAGTACTGTTTTGGCACCTTCACCCTGGTAGCCGCTCCAGAGTCCGTTTACATCGAGTGTGGGACGGGCAGATGCGCGTTCGAGAGAGCTGTATCCCTTTTCGCCATGTACGGCTTTGAGCTCCAGGTCACTCTTGAACTCCTCCTCATCAAACGGAAGCTGCTTGTAGGCTTCGCGCATCTCCGGTGTCATCGACTCCACGTCATCATAAAAACCGGAAATCTGAACTACTCCATCATCATCCTTTAGTTTTGCAATAATTTCACACAGTACATTGGCAGGATTTTCAACAGCTCCCCCGTACACGCCGCTGTGAAGGTCGCGGTTTGGGCCGGTTACATGAATCTCCATGTAGGCCAGTCCCCGCAAACCATAGGTGATAGAGGGCTGGTCTTCCCCAAACATAGCGGTATCGGAGATCAGAACCATATTACAGGAGAGCAGATCTTTATTGTTTTTGATAAACGGTATTAAATTGGGTGAGCCGATCTCCTCCTCTCCCTCAAGTATAAATTTTACGTTCACAGGGATCTCAGTCCCGGTTTTCAAGTAAGCTTCAACAGACTTTATATGAGTGAATGACTGGCCCTTGTCATCACTTGCGCCACGTGCGTATACACGCCCATCTTTAACAGTGGGTTCGAAAGGAAGTGTTTTCCAAAGATGATCGGGATCGGAAGGCTGAACATCATAGTGGCCGTAAATCAATACGGTAGGTTTATCATCATGCGGGCATATTTCTGCCGTAATAATCGGGTGGCCGGGAGTTTCATGAAGAGTGACCTTATCCAGGCCAATAGATTCAAGCTGGTTTATTAAGAAATCGGCAGCTTTTTTTACATCATCCTTTCGTTTTGAATCGGTGCTTACACTGGGGATGCGCAGCAACTCAAATAACTCGTTTTCAAATTTCTTAATGTTCTTGTCGATATAGGATTGAGGATCACTCATAAAATTCTTTGGGTTAAGTTACAAAAGGATGATGGCCTTAAAGCAGTACGCTTCAAATTTCAGCCAAGAAATCAAGATATAGCTTTGAGGAGTAAAATTCATTTTGAAGATGGCTGCAAAAGCGGGGGTTTTTAATTCCAGAGAATCGTAGGGGCCAATTTTTTAAAAAACCATCATCGTTTCCTGTGCCACCCAGCCGTACCTGCCATTTTCCATGCGTACGTATTTCCAGCCGGGCGATTCGGAGCTTGTATTGAAATCTACTCTCATTGAGTATCCTTCATACGCAGTGCTCACAATGGATGCATCGGCCTGGGGCTGCTGGTACACGGCTGTTTGCCGATCCACGATTACTCCTGTGCCGAATCGTTCGTCAAGATAGTCGGTGTAAACTGCACCTGAGAACACCAAAACAGCAATGATCAGGGATGTGAGTCCCGAGTAGTAAAAAGACCGTTTATAACTGAGTATAAACCAGGATGTGATCAGGGCAGCTACTCCCAGGTAAAGAAAGAGTAATGCGGTGAAGAAAAGTGCAGTTATACCAACATGCAGCGAGAGATACTCAAAGAAACGTTCCCAGGGCAGTGGCGGCAGAACCGCCGACCGCCGGTTAAAGCGCTCATTTACGTAAACAAGAGCCTGCTCAGCCAGCTCTTTGGTTTCGGTGTGTCTTTCGGCTTGAAGCAGATAGAACTTGGCTTTTCCAAGAGAATCCAGATGGGCATAAGAGATGCCCAGGTTGAGCCAGAGGGCGCCGGAACTGTACCCCTCCTCTGCAATGGAGTTGTAGACTTCAATTGCGTCTCTGTACTCCTGTGCTTCCAGCAGAGCGGTAGCTTCATCGAACCTGGCCTGTTGTGCAAACAGCAAAGGAACGCCGGCTAATGTGATGATGAAAAAAAAGAGTGTGAACCGTTTCAAAGCAGCTTCCTCAATTCAGAGATAAGTTTTTCTGTTTTCCCAATGTCGGCCAGCTGGTCATCACTATTTCCAGCCGGGGCATAACTGATGGTGGCGCACTTATTCAGCATATACCGCAGTTTTTTTATCAAGTCGTTACCGGCGCCTTTTCTTTCGATTTCCGCGATGAGCTCCTGATCTGAAAGCCCCGCTTCAGGAAGCCTTAGTTTATCTGTAATAAAACCGGATATCGCTTTTTGAAGAAGGCTGTAGGCCTCTTTGGCCTCGTTCTTTTCCACAGCTATTTTGGCAAGCGCTATACGCTCTTTTGCGGTTTCAATCGCTTTATGAGAACGGGCGAATGCAGAGTCTGATGATAGTTTTTTTCTGATATACTTCTGTTGAAGCCCAGCCAGTAATGCGATAAATGGGATTAAAATTAATACCCAAAAGAGATATGACCGATGGATAGGAGAAGAAGCCTGATTACTCCAAATTGCAAGCCCATTTACGGGCTGCAGCTGACCCGAAGTAGCCCTTGCTGAGACCATTTGCGTGGCAGCTGAAGGTTTCGACTCAAACTGAAGAGCAGGCAATGTGGTATATCGGTAACGTCCGGTTTCGGGGTTAAAAACGGCAACCCGTTCAGCGGGTATCTCAAAAGTTCCGGGTGCACGGGCTACCAGTAACTCTGTAAAGGTTTTTTCACCCCGAATACTTAGCCCGCGGCGTTCAATATTACTGCTCTCCTGAGGGGTGTATTGATCGAGGCCGTCGGGAAGATTGTAGGTTGGTTTACGCACCAGTGGAATATTTCCGGTCCCCTCAATTTTTGTAATCAGTTCGATGGTTTCCCCGGTTACCACTTCATTGCGGTTAAGCTTGCGATCAATCCGCAAATCACCAACGGCATTCATGGAGACGGCATTCTCAGCGGCCGGTAAAGGGCGTACATTGATTTCAACAGGTTTTGATTCCAGTGAAACCCGCCTCTGGTTGGCGCCGGACCCGAAAAAGCTTCCAAAAGGTTCGTTTCTGGAGGGTTGGGTTCGAATACCCACATTTAATGGAAACTCTGAAAGTGATAATGTACCGCTACGGCTTGGGAAAAGTGCATATCGAATAAGGGTTGCCTTTCGGTAGCGAACACCGCCGAGAATAACCGATTCGGCTTGCGGCTGTCGGATGTTTTCAAGTTCCTCTTTCCAAAATCCATCGGTTCGCCATCCTGCCGTTGGCTGAAATGATGTAATCTCCACCCCCTGTTTAAAAAATAGTTCGAGGCTTGCCACAATTTGCTGGCCAGGTACAGGGTTTTCAGCATCTACGTTCACTTCAAGAAAAATGTCGGGAAGCTGACGGCCATCGCCCTGGGCAAGATTGCCGCGTTCAATAACTTCTATGCGAATTGGGTTTGTATTTTGCCTCTCGCCATCAATATCTATGGATATGGGCGGAATGGTGAACTCCCCTTTTTCGCGGGCAATAAGTGAGAAGGAGTAGGTTGTACTGGTTGTGGTTCTTCCATTGACGATGGAGATACTGGTACTCCTGGATGGAGTTGTTGAGAGGATACCCACTCCATCTATTTGAGGCAGCCTGGGAAGAGATACGTCTCTCATTGAAGTGCCGGTTACCTCAACGCTTACGGTAAACTGTTCTCCGATAAAAATCCGGTTTTCAGATACAGTGGCTTCAAGAGTAAAGTCCTGTGCTGAAAGTTGACCAGCGGCGAATCCAATCATCAAAAAAAGAAAAAAGATACGCCCGATAAATGTGACGTTACTACCAGTCTTTGTCATTTGATGAACTTTCGGTTGCTTCTTTTTTACGGTTTTCGAGTAGTTCTCGTTCGAGTTGTTCAAGAGCGTCAAGCAAATTTTCAGCTTCTTCTCTTGTCATATCCTGTGGTTGCGGCAGCTGTTCCTGCTCACCATCCTGATCTTCAGGTGAATCAGGCTGCTGGCCTGAATCCTGTTCCTGATCGCCTTCCTGATTCTCAGGGCTTTGTTCCTGCTCATCATCGCCGTTTTCATTATCGTCATCACCCGACTGTTGATCCGGCTGAGGTTCCTGTTCCTGCTGCTCCTGTTGTTTTCTCAATGCAAGTTCGAAATTGTGGCGCGCGTCCTCATCATGAGGGTTTTTCCGAAGTGCGTCTCTGTAGAAATTTAAAGCTTCATCATACTGTTCAAGGTCGGTGTGTATCCTGCCTTTGTTGTAATCGGCAAGAGACTGCTCTTGTGCATTTTCTGATCTGCTTTTAAAATTTTCGTAAGCTTCAACGGCTTCTTCAGTACTTCCAAGTTTTGAGAGTGCGTTGCCCAGGTTAAAATAGAGCCGTGCATCATCAGGATTCTGTGCTATTGCCTGCCTGTAGAGCTGAACGGCTTCCTCATAGTCTCCCCGCTGAAAGGCTTCATTGGCTTTTCTTGCATCGTTTAGTACAGACGCTGTGAGCAATAATCCTATGAGTAGTAAAAGTAGTTGTTTCATGGTTTGTTGAATTCAACTTTCAGGCAGCAATAATAACGATATTTGAACCTATAGAGTATGTGCAAAGATTTAATCTTCGCTTAGCAGGGCAAGGGTTTCGTCATCCATTTTCAAATTGGTGAAAATGTTCGATACATCATCATTATCGTCAAACATGTCCATCATTTTCAAATTGGTTTTGGCCGTATCAGGTTCTGCAGTTACTTCGGTGGAGGGTATTCTCACCAGCTCAGCGCTTTCGATCGTCAGATTGTTGAGCTCCAGGTTTTTCCGAACGGTAATAAGGTCTTCTCTTGAGGTGATAACCTCAATAAAACCCTCTTCAATAATTACATCTTCAGCACCCGCGTCAATAGCTGTCAGCATTAGCTCCTCTTCGTCAAGCCCTTCAGAGTTAACTTTAATTGAGCCTTTTTGTTCAAACATATAGGCTACAGAACCGTCTGTGCCAAGGTTGCCGCCATGTTTTGTAAAAATATGCCTTATTTCACCCACGGTCCGATTCAGATTGTTACTGGTTGCTTCAAGAAAGAACGCAATTCCCCCCGGACCATAACCTTCGTAGGTTACCTCTTCATAGATGCCGGAACCGTCTTCAAGCTCACCCGTGCCTTTTTTTATGGCGCGTTCGATATTGTCTTTGGGAAGGTTGACGGCCTTTGCATTCTGAATGGCCAGTGAAAGACGTGGATTGGCGTCAGGGTCACCGCCCCCCTCTCTTGCGGCCACTGTAATTTCACGGATGTGTTTGGTAAATGCTTTTGCACGTTTGGCATCTTCTCTCGCCTTTTTGTGCTTGATATTAGCCCATTTGGAATGTCCTGCCATAGTTTATTGATCTGTGTAAATCTTTTTGGGTGCAATGGAAACAAATATAACGGAATTGTCAATTTTCACCTAATAGATGAAGCTTATCTGATTAAGGTTTATACTATAGTCTGTTATAAAATAAAACGAATTGAAAATTAGTTATGTTGCTAAGCCACATTCTGTTCAGATAATAGATTTATATCGAACAGCTTGGTTATAACTTATCCATTTTTTAAGGTACTATGAGTATGAATATCGGAATAGTTTGTTACCCTACATTTGGTGGGAGCGGTGTTGTGGCAACCGAACTTGCAAAAGGTTTGGCAAATCGAGGACACAATCTTCACATACTGAGCTATGCCCGTCCGGCGCGGCTCGATTCATTCAGGACTGACATAACCTTTCATGAAGTTGACCTGAGCTCCTATCCGCTTTTTGAATACCCTCCTTATGATCTTGCGCTTGCCAATATGATGGTGCACCTGATCCAATACGCAAAACTGGACATTCTTCACGTTCACTATGCCATTCCACACGCTACGAGCGCCTACCTGGCCAAACAGATTTTAAACAGCAAGGCAGCACACGTGCCGGTGATTACTACGCTGCATGGAACCGATATTACACTGATTGGAAGCGACCCCAGCTATAAACAGGTGGTTGATTTTTCAATTAACCAGAGTGATGGCGTAACCGCCGTCTCAGAGTATCTGAAAAAGGAGACCTATAATCACTTTGATATTAAGAAGGATATTAAAGTGATTCCCAACTTTATTGATTTGGATCGATTTAAGCGATCCAAAAAAGAGCATTTTAAAAAAGCGATCTGCCCGGAAGGCGAAAAGGTTGTAACACACGTATCAAACTTTCGTGAAGTGAAACGGGTGCCCGATGTTGTTTCAGCTTTTGACCAGGTTTTGAAAAATGGAGTAAAGGCTAAACTCTTGATGGTTGGTGATGGTCCTGACCGGCCAAAGGCAGAACAAAAATGCCGTGAACTTGGCATGTGCGATCATGTGCGCTTTCTTGGAAAACAGGAGCAGATAGAGGAGGTGCTTTCCATTTCTGACCTGTTTATGATCCCCTCAGGCAGCGAAACTTTTGGGCTTGCAGCACTCGAAGCGATGAGCTGCAGCGTTCCGATTATCAGTTCAAATATTGGCGGATTGCCTGAAGTGAACATTCACGGTGAAACCGGCTACCTATGTGAGCTGGGGGATATCGAGTGTTTGGGTCGATGCGCTACCGAAATTTTGCAGGATGAAGAACTTCATCAACGAATGTCGGCAAATGCCCGTAAAAGAGCAGAACTATTTGAGCTGGATAAGATTGTAACCGTCTATGAAGATTACTACAAAGAGATCAAAGAGGGTTTATCGTAGAATCTATTGATCTCATCAAAAATGACTAAGTTTTTTTCAACTTTTATTGCAGGATTGTTTTTTATTTGTTCCTGTACGACTGACAAACCCGGGCAAGCAGAACAATATCCCGAGGCAAGTTTGCTCATCCAAGATGCTCTGCGAAATTCACTTTTCACCGGCGCAGTGCTCCTGATCGGCTCTGGAAATGAGATAGTTCATCATAAAGCGTATGGATACGCCACACTTTATAATGAGGATCTGAGAGTTGTACCCGAACCCGACAGCATGACGACCGGGCATCTGTTCGACATCGCTTCATTAACCAAAATTTTTGCAACTACGTATGGTTTGATGGCGCTTCACAGCGATGACGAGATTGAACTTGATGAACCGGTTGTTACTTACTTTCCGGAATTTGATAAGCCGGGCCATAGAGATATCACAATTCGTCATCTTCTTTCACACACGTCAGGACTGTTGCAGTGGTACCCTACCTATTACGTGGCGAACAATGCTGTTGAAAGACGCAACTTTACTGCTAATTACCCTCTTCTGGGTGTGCCCGGTGAACAACGCAGGTACAGCGATCTTGGTTTTATGCTGCTTGGAGATATCATAGAACAAACTGCCGGAATGCCGCTGGCCGAATATCTGGATCAGCGAATTTATTCTAAACTTGGACTGAATTCCACTCGGTTTACCCCGAATGATCAGGCTTCTGTGCCGATTGTATCTACTTCTCACGGCAACCCGTTTGAGAGAAAGATGGTTTATGATCCGGATTTCGGATACAATGTTGATGTGGATCCTGATTCCTGGACCGGCTGGAGAGAGTATACCCTCAAAGGTGAAGTAAATGATGGAAATGCTCACTACTCACACTTCGGAACTGCCGGGCATGCCGGATTATTCTCAACGGCGGAAGACCTTTATACGCTTTTGCAGCTGGTGATGAATGGCGGTGTACATCAGGGTGACGTGATTATACGACCGGAAAGCATCGACCAATTTACAACGGAGGATCAATTTGGGAATGGATTGGGATGGGCCATGGAGGCCTCAACATTGAATGCCAAAGAGTTGCCTCCGGGAAGTGTAGGCCATACAGGTTTTACAGGGACAAATTTTGTTATGAATATCGCTGACGGACATCTCTACATCTTGCTCACCAACCGCCAGCATGTGGGTGTTGATTCAGATGGGCAGTATCCAAATTTACGGTCTTTGAGAGAGGAAATTGCCATCGAACTTTTCAATAACAAGGATCGCCTCAATTAAATAGCTATTTTCGGAATGAAGGGCAGCTTTATAAGCGCCATTTGATGTACACTTTATTTGAGCTTTTTTGATATGATTATACGCTATGAGAGTGTGGGTTATGAATTAAACGTTAACTTTGGCCTGAACCTGAAGGGAAGGCAAAGGTGAGCAGATAAATCAAATTGGTTGGTTTCGATTTACATTTGTATGTTCAAATCTGCAATATTATTGGGGT
>REDT01000062.1 GCA_007693295.1 Balneolaceae bacterium | reverse complement strand
CAGGCTTAAAATTTGGGGTGAATGCCATGCATGAATCTTACAAAGCTTTGGAGTTGGTGGCTGTCGATATACAATATATATAAGCGTAAACAGGTTGTGATTACCGTGCAGGGGCAGTATCAGCATCACTACAGATGTTTTTGCAGGTGGTAGTAACCTTCGTAAACCTAATAGTATGAATAGAATGAAACACATCTTTTGCCTCCTCAGTATTCTGCTAATGATATCTGCCACGGCAGTTGCGCAATCCGATCGAATTGAAGTTCAGGAAAGTGATGACGGCTGGCGGCTTCTTGTTAACGAGAAGCCGTTAATGGTAAATGGAATGAACTGGGATTACTTCCCGATTGGTACCAACTACATGTACAGCTTCTGGGAAGAATCTGACCAATTTATACAAGACGCTCTCGACAATGAAATGGGCCTTCTAAAAAATATGGGCGTAAATTCAATCAGAGTTTATACAGGAATACCGAAAAAGTGGATTGAGTATATCTATGATAACTTCGGTATTTACACCATGCTGAATCACTCGTTTGGGCGTTACGGTGTGATGCTGAATGACGGCTGGATGGCGAATACGGAATATTCTGACGAAAGAGTTCAGGAACTGCTTATACGCGAAGTAACCGAAATGGTGGAAGAGTTTCGCGGTACACGCGGTTTACTGCTCTATCTGTTGGGTAATGAAAATAACTATGGCCTGTTCTGGGGCGGTGCTGAAACCGAAGATATTCCGGTCGTAGACCGGGTATCGACTATTCGTGCCCGGGCCATGTATCAGCTGTTTAACAGTGCAGCGGTGGCTATGAAAGAGATCGATCCCGATCGGCCTATTGCAATGGCCAACGGTGACCTGCTTTTCCTTGATATTATTGTTGAAGAAGTACCCGATATGGATATATTCGGTGCCAACGTATACAGGGGCGAAACATTTACAGATTTATACGACAGAGTTGCTGCAGAATATGGGAAACCCGTACTGCTAACTGAGTTCGGTTCGGATGCTTTTAATGCACGCACAAATCGGGAAGACCAATTAATGCAGGCACACTACAAGCGTTTAAACTGGTTAGACATCTATCAGAACGCTGCAGGTCTTGGACGAGCCAATAACTCAATTGGTGGCTATACGTTTCAATTTAGCGATGGATGGTGGAAGTATGGACAGACCACTGATTTGGACGTGCACAATACTGAAGCGTCGTGGGCCAATGCGGGTTATCAGTGGGATTATGTAGAAGGCGAAAATAACATGAACGAAGAGTGGTTCGGCATTATGGCGAAAGGGCCAACGCCGCCGATAGGCCACTATGAGCTGTACCCAAGGGCGGCATACTATGTTTTACAAGAGGCGCACAAGCTTGATCCATACGCTCCCGGTGTCACCATCGATACCATTGATTCCCATTTTGATGGTATTTCACTAACGGAAGGCCTTTTAAGGGCCAGAGGCGACAGGGCCGCACTGGAAAGCGAGAGAAACAGCCGGATCCGCCTGAGCAGGTTTACAGCCGATTTCAAGACATTCAACACAGGGGGCAGCCTGATAACTACACCTCAGGAAGATAATCCCAGAGTGCGGCAGTTTCCAAACCAGCAGGGTTTTGATCATATGCAGTCATTCTATATTGGTGTTGAAGCCAATCCGTCACCAAGCGTCAGGGCCAACATAGAGTTCAATCTGCTGGGGAATGTTGCACAGAACCCGATTGATGAAATCTTCTACGAAAACAGGGCCCGCCCGATAACCTTAAGCGGGCCGGAAGGTAACGTAACCGTAGAGTCGCTTGAAAGGCTTAGGGTTCACAATGCCAGCTATAACTGGGATCACAGGTGGTTTAACATGGAAGGATTTTATCGAACCGGCCGATATCACTGGGCATATGAAGGTGACTTTTTCAACCTGTATCCGGAAGCCAACTATGGACCGAATATTGATATTTATAACGGTATAGCACCTTTTGGCTTTGAAGCCGAGTTTAAAAGAGAGTTGAGCGGGTTAAAGGTCGCATTTGGACCTCAGCTCTGGTGGGGAGCCAACCCGGCAGTTCTTCTAAAATACCAGCGAAATGTTGGCAATTATGAGATTGCGGGTATATATCATGAGGATCTTGAGCGCAGGGAAGCAACAGAGACCTCATTTGCTATTCCTCAGCCCAAAACCCGGCGCGTAAGCCTTTATGTTAACAGAACTTTCGGAAACTTCGAAGTGGACCTGGGAGGCTTGTGGGCGGGTCAGCCGCTGAACGGGCGTGAATTTCAGATCTATCGGGAATTCGATGATGGAACCAGCCAGGTTTTCGTTGATGAAATAAAGGCTGAGGACAATTTTGGCGGAAAATTCAAGCTAAGCTATACCGGAGGCCGTTTTAACTGGTATGGGCAAACCTCAGTGATGGGGCTTGCAGCCAGTGGAGGAGCCGATCAAACCCTTACCTTCACAGGCTGGAGACTGAAAGACAGCGGCAGCGGAAATCAATACAATGCATTAACCGGTTTTACATACCTGATTGGTAACCTCCAGATAGCGCCAAACTTTCTTTGGCAGCAGCCCATTGAAGGGCCAATTCCCGGCGATGTGGCCCCTCCAGGCCGGCCGAGAAATATTGTAGATGATCCGTTTTCGGTTCGATCAAACCGTGAGACTTTTGCCGGAGAGATTCTCTTCACATATGATCCTACGCCGGGTACATTTATGTACGACTGGGATAGTGACTATCAGGAAGATGCAAGCCTTGCTATAAGTGCCGGTTTTGTGTACCGTCATCACCCCACAACGCAGGACGCCGCTATAGGGATTTTACCTGACGGGCGTTCAATATTTGCATTTCCCGGTGCACCACCGGCAAAAGATCTCTGGGAAGTACACGCACGAATTGTATCGAAATTGAGTCGCGATCTTGGAATTATTGCCCAGCTGTATGGCGGCGATGCCCAGGCAAACGGGAGTGATCCACGTACGGTGAGCCGATATGGCGGAGATCTCAGGGTGATCTACAAAAATTACATGCTCAACTCATTTGTGCGTGTAAATGATTGGGGTCCCTATGACTACCATCGTGACTTTAACCTGACGTTTCCGCTGCAGCTAATGGCAGATTTCTCCATGACCATCGGCACCCCCGACTGGTTTGGTCAGCCACAGACACGACTTGGAGTACGCGGTACCTGGCGTTCATTAAATGAGTTTTCGCCCAGATATGCCCCAACACAATCAGCTATTGGAACTGATATTACCCCCAACCCTGATGCCCTTACCGGTTTTGATAAAGGTAGAGAATGGGAATTCAGAACGTATATACAAATAAATATTTAATACCAAACGGACCGATATGATGGACATAAGGATCTTACTTTTTTATAAAGGCACTGCTATTTCAGTGTTAATGCTTCTGCTGTTTTTTGGATGCGAAAGAACTGTTAGCAATTTAGACTCTCCCGGGTTTCCGGAAAATCCTGAAGTATTTATTGATGGATTCAGTGCCGGACTCGAATATTATCCTTACGAGGGTTCAAAAATGGACGCTTTTACCGTTGATTCTGAAACCACGTTCGGCCGCAGTGAATTGTCGATGCGTTTTGATGTTCCTAACGTGGGGGATCCGGATGGAGCTTTTGCCGGGGCAATTTTCAGAGATGACAACGGTGGAAGAAATTTGACTTCCTTCAATGCGCTAACCTTCTATGCCAAAGGCACAAAAGCCGGTACCATTAATGATATCGG
>REDT01000035.1 GCA_007693295.1 Balneolaceae bacterium | reverse complement strand
GTTTTTATGGAAAGATACTGCCTTTTTGTGTAATTATTTGATGGACTCTATATAATATAAAAAACATTACAAGATAAAACGTTTGAAGAGGCACAACGGTTTAGGTGATGGACTGGCTGAAAAATCTTATACATAATTACTAAAAGCATTCCATTGATGTTGAAAAGACGTTTTAACCAAGATGTTATACGATATCTGTTGGCTGCAGGACTTGCAGCAGCTGGCTTAGCCCATTTTTTATTTCCGGATGAATTTATTCCGGCTGTGCCTGCGCCTTTTGATCATGCCGCTTTTTGGGTTTATTTTACGGGAGTTGTGGAAATTCTTGCAGCGATCGGCCTGTTGGTCCCCAGACTTCAGCGCCTGACCGCATGGGTACTGGTTTTCTATTTTATCGCACTGTTGCCGGCACACATAGAGATGTTGCTGATTGGTCATGAGATTTTTGGCATCAGCGATAGAACTTTTATGATCGCCCGGATCTTTTTCCAGCTTGTACCGATCTGTATGGCATGGAAATCCAGAGAAACGGATGCAGGCGGTATTTGGCCGGCACTTGACCATTTCGATAAGCTTCTGAAAGAGAGATGGGAGCAGCCTTTAAGCTGGCACTCTCGCTGGCTTTTTGCAGCGGCATGGTATAATATCGGTTTTGGTTTTTGGGCGGTGATATTTCCTCAACAAGCCTTTCAGCTTTTCGGGCTGGATCCTGATACTCCCCATTTCCTCTGGCAAACCATCGGTATGATTGTGGGCGTATATGGATTTGGGTATGCAGTAGCGGCCCTGAACGAGCAAAAACATATTCCAATTGTATTGGTCGGTCTGCTCGGCAAGATCTTTGGGCCAATCGGTTTTGTATTCACTTTTTTTAATGGAGATATTACGCTCTCCTTCGGTATACTCATCCTGTTTAATGACCTGATCTGGTATCCCGCTTTCTTTGGAATATGTTTCAGGTTTTTTAGAAACGGCTCCATGTTGAAACGTTTAATCTGAGCTCATGACAAACAACTATTCAATACATTCAGCAGATCAATACCATGAAGACTAATAAAGACTGGAATTTCGATAATACCTACAAAACACTATCACAGGGTTTCTTCTCCATTGTTAATCCAATGCCGGTTGAAAAGCCTGATTTGATCCTGCTAAACTCCCGCCTGGCTGATGAGCTGAGTTTGGATTTTTCTGAAACTGATCGAGCTGAACTTGCTTCCATATTCTCCGGCAATCAACTGCCGGAAGGTGCAGAGCCAATATCTCAGGCATATGCAGGACATCAGTTTGGACACTTTACCATGCTGGGTGATGGAAGGGCTATTGTGCTTGGCGAACACCTTTCACCGAATGGAAAGCGATACGATATACAATTCAAAGGGAGTGGCAGAACTCCCTATTCCAGGTCCGGTGATGGGCGTGCTACCCTTTACTCAATGCTCAGGGAGTACCTGATCAGCGAGGCACTGCACCATTTGGGTATTCCAGCGTCCGGGAGCCTTGCTGTAGCGAAGACGGGTCAGCCTGTTTACCGAGAAACCGTCCATCCGGGGGCGGTACTCACGCGAGTGGCTTCCAGCCATATTCGCATCGGAACTTTTGAATATGCAAGCCGTTTTCTTTCCCGTGAAAAGCAGCAGGAATTTCTTGATTATACCGTCGCAAGGCACTACCCTGATTTGGAGGAAACAGAAAACAAAGCCCTGGACCTGTTGAAACGCGTTGCTGAGAAGCAGCTATATCTGGTTTTAGAGTGGATGCGTACAGGTTTTATCCATGGTGTGCTAAATACAGATAATATGAGCATCAGCGGTGAAGCGATCGATTTTGGGCCGTGCTCATTTATGAATACGTTCGATCCATCTACTGCCTTCAGCTCGGTTGACATCAACAAGCGCTACGCCTTTAGCAACCAGCCGGGAATCGTGCAGTGGAACCTGGCCATTTTTGCCGGCACGCTTCTCCCCTTCATTGATGATGACGAAGAAAAAGCCAGAAAATCTGCCCAGGAAGTGATCCGGGAGTTTGAGCCTCGTTTTAAAGATGAGTGGTATCGGATGATGGAGAAGAAGCTCGGTTTCAGTAAATCGGGCAAACAAGAGAAAGATCTGACAGATCAGCTTATATCGTGGATGGAGAAGTCGAAAGCCGATTACACAAATACCTTTCTGGTAATTGCCAACCCTGATGAAACCCCCGGCCATTTTAAAGCCGATCAGGAGTTCCGGAATTGGCACGATCAATGGAGAGCTGCTATTGAAAAACAGCAGGGTGGCCTCAGCGAGGCGCGCCGGAGAATGGCTCAGATAAACCCACTATTCATCCCGAGAAATCACCTCGTCGAAGAAGCACTCACAGAAGCTTCCGGTGGTGGTGATTATGCAAAATTTGATACCCTGCTCGAAAATCTAAAAAACCCATACCGTGAACAGTGGGAAGCAAAAGAGCTGCAAAATGTGCCACCCGGTTTTGATGAGCAGTATAAAACCTTTTGCGGCACCTGAGTCATTGCATCGCTTAATGAGCTCGGTAAACTGGAAAAAGTTGTATAATATCACATCCAATGTGAAGCCTCAGGCAACGAAATGAAAATACTCAAAATCATCGCCTTCACCCTTGCGGGTATTTTTGTACTTCTGCTTGTTCTGCTTTTGAGCATGATCCGGCCCGACATTCCGGTTGAGCATTTGAAGGAGCACTACGCGGATGAAACCTCTCAGTTCATCGAAATTGACGGCACGGAGGTACATCTGAAAGACGAGGGCGATGGGCCCGTCCTGCTGCTGCTACATGGAATGTTTGCCTCGCTACATACTTGGGATCACTGGGCAGAAAACATGCAGAATGAATACCGGATTATAAGAGCAGACCTGCCCGGGTTTGGTCTGACCGGCCCTCACGCCCGTGGCGACTACTCACTGCAGGCCTCTATGTACCTGCTGGAATCCCTGCGGAACGAGCTCAACATTGACAGCTGGACACTCATCGGTAACTCCATGGGTGCCGGCCTTGCCTTGAGCTATGCGCAACTCTATCCTGAACAGACAGACGGCGTTGTTCTGCTCAATGGAGGGCGGCTGCTCACTGCAACTCAACAGAATACCGGAGAAACAGGCAAGTATGAAGATGATGAGGAACCTAACCATGAATCTTTAGAAGAAGACTCTGCTGAATCACAACCTCCGGTTGATACACGTCAATCCGACACGGCACGTCCCTCACTGGTTCTCCGGGCACTCGGGTCTCCGTCACTGCGAAATTTAATGAGTGTACTCACCCCTGAATTTATCATCAATGCCTCTCTTAAAGAGGTGTACGGAGACCCTGAGCGCCTCGATCCTGAAACCGTAACCCGTTATTATGAACTCCTGAGGCGGGAAGGAAACCGCCAGGCCTATCTGAACCGTAGGCAAGACCGTCCCCTTCAATACAGGGGATTTCCGAAACTGCCTGAACCGGTCAATATCAACGACACAGATGTCCCCGTTTTGATTCTGTGGGGGCTTTTGGATTCATGGATACCGGTAGGCACCGGCTACAGGCTTCACAATGCCATTCACCATTCGGAACTGATCATCTATGATGAACTGGGACATGTACCGATGGAAGAAGATCCGGCCCGTACCATTGCGGATGTCAGGGAATTTTTAAGCCGGTCGATTTTTTAAGGTTTACAGCTATACGATCCTTCTCTATAAGAGGTAATCAACTAAATTCTTAATACCAGATTAGATTAAGACCTAAAAGTCCCAAATAAGTGTAGATAAAACAAGAAAAGGTGCCCCTAAAGTGT
>REDT01000032.1 GCA_007693295.1 Balneolaceae bacterium | reverse complement strand
AAAAAAAAGCCCTCCGGCATTTCTGCGGGAAGGCTTTTGAAAAGATGAATTTTTACGTTTTAAAACTACATGTTTTTAACGATCTCATCGCCAAATTCAGAGCATTTCAGGAGGGTGGCACCTTCCATCAATCGTTCAAAATCGTAGGTTACACGCTTATCACTAATGGCTGCTTCGAGGCCTTTCTCAATCAGATCGGCCGCCTCTCCCCATCCAAGGTAGCGGAGCATCATAACCGCAGATAGTATAAGCGAGCCGGGATTCACTTTATCCTGGCCTGTATATTTCGGTGCAGTACCGTGCGTAGCTTCAAATACCGCAATTCCGGTATCGTAGTTGATGTTGGCACCGGGCGCAATCCCGATTCCGCCCACACAGGCCGCAAGGGCATCCGAGATATAGTCGCCGTTCAGGTTCATCGTGGCGATCACGTCGTACTCGGCCGGACGGGTCAGAATCTGCTGTAAAAATGCATCAGCAATTACATCCTTGATCACAATACCGTTGGGTAATTTGCACCACGGCCCGCCATCGATCTCCTTGGCACCGAACTCTTTTTTGGCCAGCTCATATCCCCAGTTCTTAAAGCTGCCCTCAGTGAATTTCATAATGTTTCCCTTGTGAACCAGGGTCACACTGTCGCGTTTCTGCTCAATGGCATAGTTTATGGCTGCACGAACCAGCCTGTTGGTGCCTTCGATTGAGATGGGCTTAATACCCAGCGAAGAGGTTTCCGGAAATCGGATGTTCTTTGTGCCCAATTCATTCATCAAAAAGTCTTTCAGCTTTTTGTTTTCCGGTGTACCGGTCTGATATTCGATACCGGCATAAATATCCTCCGTATTCTCGCGGAAAATCACCATATCGGTCAGCTCGGGCTGCTTTACAGGGCTTGGGGTACCCGTATAGTATTTTACGGGTCGAACACATGCATAGAGATCCAGTTTCTGACGAATCGCTACGTTTAGAGAGCGAATTCCACCCCCAACAGGTGTCGTTAGCGGGCCTTTAATTCCAACAAGGTACTCTTCAAAAGCCGTCAGTGTATCTTGTGGCAACCAGTCATCATTTCCATATACTTCCAGTGCTTTCTCACCGGCATAAACCTCAAACCAGTTTATCTCTTTTTCGCCGTTATATGCTTTGTTTACAGCGCTGTCTACAACATTTTTCATCACCGGAGAAATATCAATTCCAATTCCATCTCCTTCGATGTAGGGGATAACCGGATCATTACCAACGTTTAGTGAACCGTCGCTATTTTTCTTAATAACACTTCCCTTTGCAGGTCTTTCTAATTTATCAAAACTCATTCGTCTCAGTGGTTTTAGGTTAGCAGTTATATATCCGTTAATAATAACGAAAATTTGGTTACACTTCGACTGTGTTCTGCTATTGATGGTTGTCGAATCTTATCTGTGCAAAACGATTTCCCGGATCCGCCGGCCGTCTATTTATATTAACACCTTATCAGGGTATTGGACTTAATGAATTGGTTTAACCCATTCAAACTCAATCCATACAACAATTCATCTTGTTTTTAAGAATGTTTTGGAGGCCTGCTAAGCCTGAAGCCGGCAGTTTGGGCATGCAGGAATGGTGTGATTCTGAGCGAGTCCGATTCGTATTTTCAATCTTCATATTGTATATTTAAACGAAGTGAACATTACATACGTTAAAGGCTAAAAACGGAGTTTATTATGATCAGACCCATGATGGGCCGTCGGGCCAAGCCTAAGAAGTTTGATATGCCGCTCAGGTATCACGACCCTGAAGAAGAGGAGAAGCGTCGCCGCCGAATTCGCATTAAAACAAAACACAGCCGCAAGGATGGACAGACCCTTCGTGTTTTGATCTACGCCATAGGCCTCGGAATTGTAATCTATATAATTTCTATCCTCTGATTAGGCTAAGTAAGTAAAAAATTTAATAACGGTAAGATATTGAAACATTCCGCTGAGACGGGGACGTCTATCATTCGAACAATGCCCCCGGAGTTAACCAATAAAATTGCAGCAGGAGAGGTAATTCAGCGACCAGCCTCGGTTGCCAAAGAACTACTCGACAACGCTGTGGATGCGGCGGCAGACCGTATCAAATTGATTGTTCAACAGGCCGGCCGGACATTGGTTCAGGTGATCGATAACGGTTCAGGTATGTCGGAGGAGGATGCCAGGCTCTGTTTTGAACGGCACGCAACCTCCAAAATTCAATCGATTGAAGACCTTTTCAAAATTCGCACCATGGGTTTTCGTGGTGAGGCGATGGCCTCCATAGCGTCCATTTCGCAGGTGGAGATGAAGACCAAGCGCGTGGAGGATGAAGCCGGAACACTGCTCGAAATCTGGGGAGGAGAGGAGAAGCGGTTTGAACCGGCCGCTATCGATGATGGAACTTCCATTGCCGTGCGAAACCTGTTTTACAATGTGCCCGCCCGCCGACAGTTTTTAAAGACGGATGCCACAGAACTGAAACATATTATCCGGGTGTTTCAAAATACGGTTTTGGCCAATACCGATATTGAGTTTGAGCTTCACGCCGATGGGGATAAAATCTACCACCTCCCGGCTCAGCCACTGAAACAGCGGGTAACCGATCTGTTTGGAAAACAGTACCGAGCCAGTCTTATCCCTTTTGAAGAGGAGACCAGCTATGTGAAGATTCACGGACTTTTGGCAGATCCCAAGCTGGCCAAAAAGAGCAGGGGAGAACAGTTTCTGTTCGTAAACGGCCGCCCGTTTCAGCACCGGTATCTAACCTACGTGATCCTGAGCCTGTTTGATGCCTGGACCAAGCAGAACGAATACCCGTTTTATGCCATCTTTTTAGAGATGGATCCATCTCAGGTGGATGTGAATGTGCATCCTGCAAAGATGGAGGTAAAATTTGATGATGAACGCAGCGTCATACAGCTGGCCCGGTCGGTTGTCAAGAAAGCCCTGAATCAATATTTTGTGGTGCCTGAAGTTGAGGGATCGGAGCGAATGACGAGTGATTTTGATCTGAGTTTTGATCAGATCGGCTCGCAGCATACAGGCCACAGTTTTGGCAGAAGCGGGGGAGAGCAGATGCAGTACCCTTCCCGCATTAACTTCAGGGAGCAGCGGCCCCGCATTGATGGGGATGAGAGTGCAGAAAGACTTTATGGTGTTCCGGGTACCAGCGGCCAGAGAAGTGAAGCAGACAGGCCGGATAGCGAATCGGGAAGATCAACTGAGGCTTCGGCCAAGGATTTCTGGCAGCTTCACAACAGCTATATTTTAACTCAAACCCGAACCGGGCTTTGCGTTATTGATCAGCACGCGGCACATAAACGCATTATCTATGAGAAGGCCATCAGCGCCACGGAAGAGTCGCTTCCGGGAACACAGCAACTGCTCTTTGCACAAACTGTGGAGCTGGGTGCTTCAGAATTTTCACTTCTCAAAGAGTTGCTTCCCATAATCCAGCGAATGGGATTCAGTATTCAGCTGCTCAGCGGCAACACCGCCATTATTAACGGCGTACCTGCCGATATTGACATCGGAGATGAGCGGGCTGTTTTAAGAGATATGCTTCAGCAGTACAGGGACCTGAACCAAAAGTTAAAGCTGGAAGCCCGCGAGAAGGTCGCCATCGCATTTGCGTCCCGTACGGCAATCCCCCGAGGCAAACGCCTTCTGGAACCAGAAATGGAGATGCTCATCGATCAGCTTTTTGCCTGCGATGAACCCTATGTTGATCCCCTTCAAAAACCGACATTGATTTATATGCCGATGGATGAAGTGAAGAATCGGTTTCGGTAACGGACTCACCCCTCCCGTAGGGATCCCTTCGGG
>REDT01000218.1 GCA_007693295.1 Balneolaceae bacterium | reverse complement strand
GACCAGATTGCCTTAAAGTGAAAGATGTGCCCCAGTTCGTGGGCAATAACCTTTCGAAGCCACTTCTCTTCTCCCGTCCAGAATTCTGAAGAGGGCAGGTTCACCCAGATCATGGTGTATCCTTTTCCGATCGGGTTGGCAAAACCATTTATGACCTCATCCTCATCCGAAAGATAGATCGGAATCTTTCCCGAAAACTCCACACCCATATTTTCAGACAGTGCCGCATAACTCTCCTCGGCTATGGCTGCCGCCTCCGGGATAATATCCGCTACCCGTTGATGATACATAATCCGGAAGTGCTCTGTCTCGGCTACCTGCCAGTTCAGATAGGGGTGATTGCGCCCGCTAAAGGAGTTAAATCCCTGGGCATAAATGTCCCCTGCCAGGAAAACTAAAACAATACCAAACAAACATATTGATCTCATGGGCAACTCTTTGATTAGGTAGCTCTACGGCTTAATTTAAAGATTGTTTAAAATAACCTGTTATTTTTAAAAAAATTTTTATTTCCAAATAATCCGCCTTTTTTAGATCAAATTTAAAATTGCAAACTAATCTGCTTTTATGATTCTTGAACCAGAAGTTCTTTTTGCCTACCGAGACAAGTTTATTGAAGCAATGGACAAAGACGACGTAGATACTGCCTTAGACATTGCTCCTAATCTCTCTTCAGGACGCATCGCCCAGATTCTTTCGGAATGTGATAACGATGTAGTGATTCCTTTCCTGGAACAGGTAGACGAAAAGCATGCTGCCGATATTCTCATTAAACTGCCCAGGGAGATGGCTGCCGAAGTTTTTCACTTAATGGACCCTGAGATTTCAATAAAACTCATCGATCAGGTTCCGGTTGATGATGCGGCTGATATAATAGGCCTGCTGGATAAGGATGAAGGCTCTGAACTTCTTGATAGAATCAATCCTGATCTTAAAGCGATTATCAGTGATCTGATGCATTATGAGCAGGGAACGGTTGGATCCGTGATGCATACCTACTATATCGCCGTTCGTGAGGGTTCAACGGTTGGAGAAACCCTGAAAGCAATGAAGGATGCCCCGACTCAGATTCAGAATCGGGCCTATGTTTATGTTGTGGATAAAAAAGGACGCCCGCAGGGCGCTGTCTCCATGAAAGACCTCATTCGAACAGATCCCGAAAAGCCTATTTCAGATATTGCTTCAACAGATATTGTTGTGATTCATGCAAATGACTCTGCTATTGAGGCCTCTCAATTACTTAGAAACAGGCGTTATCAAATGCTGCCGGTTACCAATGATGAGGATGTGATTATAGGCGTTCTGCTTTTGGACGATGCAATAGACATTCTCTCTGAAAATCTGGCAGAACAATTTGTAAGAGTGGGTGCTGCATCTATAGATGAGTCATTTTATACCCCTCCACTAAGTTCAGTAAAAAAACGCCTACCCTGGATGGCCGGTAACATTTTCCTGAATTTAGGTGCCGTTGCCGTAATTGCCTCTTATGAAGCAACCATTGAAGCCGTTGCCGCCCTGGCCATATTCTTGCCCATGATCACCGACATGGGGGGCAATGTGGGTATTCAGGCGCTCTCGGTTTCTATTCGGAGTCTTGCATTGGGCGAGGTCAGAATCACTGAATACCTTAAGGCCGCAAAGAAAGAGATTATTGTCGGTTTGATAAACGGACTTGCATTGGGTGCACTTTTTACCGTGATCGCCATAATATTTCAGGGAAACCCGGCCCTCGGAATGATAGCCGGTTTAGCACTGGGTTGTAATGTGCTCCTTGCCGGAATAGTGGGTGGAACACTGCCTTTTATCATTAAACGATTCGGAGGTGATCCGGCCATGATGACCGGCCCTGTACTCACCACCATCACAGACATTACCGGAGTAAGCATCTATCTGGGACTGAGTACACTGTTCCTGGCAAGTTTGATTGGAGCGGCGTAGAAGGTTACTGTTTCACGCAGTGGTGAGCAGAGTTTGACGCTAAGTTTCGCAAAAACTCTGCGTACCTCTGTGTAACCTTCCGCGAACCTCTGCAAGAGAAAAATCCCGGTACAATCTACCGGCTATTCTTCATCATATAGTCAATCGCCAAATTTGCCATAGCCCGCAGGCCGGTTTTCATTCCCTCCTCCTCGATGTAAAAATCGGGCGTGTGGTGCGGAGCGGCGTCGGCAGGGTCCATGTCGGCCGGCATGCCTCCAATAAAGAAGTAGAGACCCGGAATCTCTCGCTGAAAAAAGGAGAAGTCCTCCGCGCCGGTAATGGCGTTAACTACATGAGCATTTTCGGGGCCGGCTACGCGCTCCAGAGTTGGAGCCATCATTGCCGTCAGATCAGGATCGTTGTAGGTTATCGGATATCCGTCGTAAATGGTGAGGGTTGCCTCTGCCCCGAAGCTTTTTGCTGTATATTCTACCGTTCGGTGCATCTTTTCGAAAAGAATATCCTGCATCTCCTGATCAAGGGTTCGAATGGTACCCTCCAGGTAGGCGTCTTCAGGGATGATATTGTGACGAACACCCGCTCTCATAATCCCTACCGTAATCACGGCTGCCTCTTTGGTGAGTTCGGTCTGCCGGCTAATGATACTCTGAAGGTTATTAATGATCTGGGCCGATGCCACGATCGGGTCCACCCCACCCCATGGACGTGCACCGTGAGTCTGCGCACCCTTTACTTCAATTGAAAACCTATTGGATGCAGCCATGATACCGCCCGGACGATAGTTGATCTGTCCGACCGGAGTTTGGGAGCTGATATGCAGGCCGAAAATCACATCCACATCCGGATTTTTCAGCACACCCTCTGTCACCATCATTTCGGCACCGCCGTCCTCACCGGGTGGAGTTCCCTCCTCGGCAGGCTGGAAGATGAATTTAATGGTTCCGGGTATTTCATCTTTCACTTCCGTCAACATTTCAGCCACGCCCATCAGGATCGCCATGTGGGTGTCGTGCCCGCATGCGTGCATTACAGGCACCATCTCACCCAGGTACTCGGCAACCACTTCCGAGGCAAACGGGATATCCACACGCTCTCTTACGGGAAGTGCATCCATATCGGCGCGAAGGCCTACTACGGGACCGTCTTTACCGCCCCTGAGCACACCAACCACGCCGGTGTGGGCGATGCCGGTTTCAACTTCGAGTCCAAGATCCCGCAAATGAGCTTCAATTACCTTTGCAGTTTCAAATTCCCGGTTCGACAGCTCCGGGTACTGATGGAAATGACGACGCCACTCCACCACTTTTTCGTAGAGTTCTTCGGTTTGATTATCAATATACTCCTGCCAGTTGAATGAGCTTTCAGTTTGAGCTTGTATTGAACTTGAGATCAATACCAAACTCAAAATCAGAAATAGCGCTAATACAATCTTTTTCATTTGGATGCTTTTTGTTTTTTGATGGTTACTGTTTTGAATCTTCGAGAGACAGAATTTTTCATTTAAAATATAACTCCAAAATATTAGCCTCATCATTTTTCTCACAGAGGTCCGCAGGTGACTCATTTACCTTAGCGGTTCATCCCCCCGGTGCGATCGCTATACGCTCTCGCACATCCCCCCTTCTAAGGGGGACAACTATCGCTCAATATACTTGTCAAACCACTCAAGAATTCGATTGGAAACCTCGGCAATCAGCTTGGGCTCGGTTGGGCCGTGGCCGGTGCGGGGCAGCAGTATCATTTCAGTGTCTACACCCAGCTCCTGAAGTGCCCAGTAGAACTCCTGACCCTGCCCAAGCGGCACGCGGAGATCGCCGGATCCGTGAATAATTTGAGTCGGAGTTACAACATTCTCCATGTGATAGACCGCAGAGTGCCGCTC
>REDT01000053.1 GCA_007693295.1 Balneolaceae bacterium | reverse complement strand
CCCCTTTTACATACTTCTCAATCCAGCGAATCTCTTCAATATCGCGGGTGCGCTGATTGCGGGGTTCGCTGATGCCGTGCCCCTCCCGTTTGAAATTGATATAGCGCGTATCCACTTTCCCAATATCCTTCAGGAACGTAAAGAAGATCATACTCTGCTCCGGTGTATCAACCCTGTCGCGGGCGCCATGAAGGAATAGCGTTGGTGTTGTTACCTTATCGGCGTGCATTGCCGGCGATCGCTCACGATATCCCTCCGGGTTTGTCCACGGCTCACCGCCGATGTACCACAGCCTCACGTCGTGGTTGAAACCAAGCGCATACTCCGAGGTCCAGTCAGAGACCATAGCCCCCAAAGAGGCAGCCTTGAACCGGTCTGTTTTTGTGATGGTGGTGCCTCCCAGGATTCCACCATAACTCCATCCGCGAACCGCCATTTTATCCTCATCAATCCAGTTCTCTTCAATCAGCATATCCACGCCGCTCATCAGGTCATCATAATCTCCGTCGCCAATATCGAACATATTACCGCGCAGGAAATCATCGCCATATGCCGTGCTGCCGCGAACGTTGGGTGCCAGCTGAACATATCCCAAACCGGCCCAAACATGGTAGTTGGGGCTGAATGCGTTACGGAATACACTGGCCGGGCCGCCGTGAATGTGAAGCAGAAACGGAGCACTTCCATCCTGTGCAACTTCGGGAGAGTAATACTTTAACCCTTCAATCTCCAAACCGTCATAGCTTTCCCAGGTAACCACATCATACTCCGCCAGAATGAGGCTGTCCGTTATTACTGGGTTCAGGTTCGTTAACCGGCTTGGATTTCTCAAATTATTCAGATCTGCCGAATAGAGGTCAGGAGGCGTCACCACGTCTTCAAAGCGAAACAGGATGCGATTCCGCGCTTTATCCATGTCAACCACGCTAAGTGAGCCACTCCTGTTGGTGAGCCTTCGAACAGCTTCTGTGACAACATCCAGCTGGTAAAAATTCGTATCGGTTCTAACCGTACCGGTAAAATAGATCTTCCCGCCATCCTCTGAGAGATAGATTGAGCTCATATTACCGTCAAAGTTTCCGGAAATCATCCGGTAGCTTTTATCATCCACATTCATCTTCCAGAGCTTGTTCTGCTTCAGTTCCCAGGTTTCATCATGAGCAGCAGAGTAGATGATGTGCTGATTATCAGGCAACCAGTTCAGATTCCCTTCGGGTACCTCATTGTCCGTAAGCTGCACCGCGGTGGAGTCGCCAATTTCGATCAGGTATATTTCTGACTTGTACTGTTGATTTCTTCTGTTCTCAAACCTTGCCGTATACGCCACTCTCTTCTGATCCGGTGAAACGCTGAAATCACCCACTCTTAAATCACCATGAGTGATCCGGACCTCTTCCTTATCCTCTATATTAAATTTCCAGATGTTGTTCCACTGCCCTTCGGTTTGCCCATGCGGGGGTTCATCTACAAACAGATGATCATAGCCGGCCTTGAACTCTTTCTCCTCTTCAGAGGTTCGTGGTACGGATGAGATAAAATAGAGGTTTTTACTGTCGGAAGACCACTCGTAACTGCCAATACTGCTCTTATGTTCGGTTAACTGTACAGCCTCACCGCCCGCTGTTGGAAGCAGAAAAAGCTGAGTCTTCTCATCCACGGTACGTTTTAGTGAAATATACTTGCCATCGGGGGAATACTTCAGGTCGCTCGCGCCGGCTTCTCCAATATATTGATAAACGGCCCCGCTGTCGGCCGGTATATAGTAGTATTTGGTATCCCGTTTATTTTCATCCCAATTCAGGGTGGTTTTACCGTAAATTACGGATTGGCCATCGGGAGAGATCATCGCTGAACCCAATCGGTTCATGTTAATAATATCATCGGTGGTCATATTGCGTTTTTGGGCAACTGCGCTAACAAAAAGCAGTGACAAGAGCGTGAACAGAGCAATTTTTTTCATGAGTCGTATTTGGAGCTTGTTTATCTGGCGTGATCATTCATTTTAGCAAGCCCAAAGATAACATCTGTTGATAAAAATCAAATAGCCGATTACTGTGTATTGAACATTAACTTTAAGCCGATGGAAAACCTGAGGGGCTCATACGCAAAGTCCAGGGCATCCGGCTCATCAATCGCCCATGCAAATCCAAGCTGAGATTCAAGTTTTACATTTCTGAATCCCAATCTCGCAAATGCTGCCGGTTCAAAAAATTAAATCAAATCAGATCCTCTTCCATAAACGATTGCAGCACATCAGGTACCATCACATCACCCGCTTCAGTCTGGTAGGTTTCTAGAAGAGCTGCCACCACTCTGGGCAGTGCCAAACCGGAACCGTTCAGCGTATGGAGCATCTCCGTTTTCCCTTTTTCGTTTTTAAACCGGAGCTGCATACGACGTGCCTGGAAGGATCCGAAATTGGAGCATGAGCTCACTTCCAGCCAGCGTTCCTGTCCCGGACTCCAAACTTCAAGGTCGTACTTTTTGGTTTGAGTGAATCCCATATCTCCTGTACACATAAGCAGGGTACGGTATGGAAGCTTCAGTTTTTGGAGAAGCGATTCAGCATTTTCACGCAGTGTTTCCAGTTCCTTATCCGATTCATCAGGATGTACAATTTTCACAAGCTCAACTTTATCGAATTGATGCAGCCTGTTCAAGCCTCTTACATCTTTTCCGTAACTGCCGGCCTCCCTTCGCCAGCAGGGTGTATAGGCCGTATAACGGACAGGCAGATCCTCCATTGAAAAAATCTCATCCCTGTGAAAATTCGTAACCGGCACTTCTGCCGTTGGAATGGCAAAGAACCCATCCCTGGGAATGGTGTACATCATATCCTCCTTGTCGGGGATTTGACCTGTTCCACGGGCCGAATTTTCATTCACAAAGTAGGGTGCCTGGAGCTCTGTATACCCTTTTTCAACGGCCTCGTTAAGGAAAAAATTGATGAGCGATCGCTGCAACCTGGCCATTTTACCAATATAGAACGGAAAACCTGCACCGGTCACCTTGGATCCCCGATCAAAATCGATCCATTTCTTTTCTGATGCCAGCTCCCAGTGAGGCTGCCTCCACTCCGCCTTTAAAGGTTCGCCCCAGCTGGAGTGCACTACGTTATCCTGATCGGTTTTTCCAACAGGAACCGAGCTATCCGGCACGTTGGGGATTCGATAGAGCAGCTCATCCCGCTCGCCGGCTACTGTATGGATCTTCTCCTCAAGCTCCTTAATCCGTTCCTTATTGTCGCCCGTCTCCTTAATAAGCGCCTGGGCTTCATCCTTTTTCCCCTGCCCCATTAAGGTTCCGATCTCCTTAGCCTTGATGTTGCTTTCAGCCCTGAGCCTGTCCAGCTCCGTTACCAGTGCCCTCCACTCTTCGTCTTTTTCCAGTACGGAATCGACTGCCGAGGTCTCACTCTCCCCTTTATTCAGCATTCCTTTTTTTACCAGGTCACGGTTTTCACGGATATAGTTGATATCGAGCATTGAGTAAAACGGTTAGTTTCAAAAGTTTCTACAGAATTTTAAAGATACGAGTCGTTTCATACCGATTGAAATATATTTTACTGTCTGATAAATCTGCTTTTAGAATACTGAACCACCCCTGACTCTGGGTACTGCCGCCTGCCCCGAGCTCATCCTGTCGTGTGTGGACACATTTTGACATAGAAAAAGGAGATACTACCTCATCTCGACAGAAAAGCATTGTCGGGATTCGTCAGCATGACAAGAGCGATGGTCGAATAATTGGCGGACCTCCGGTCCAGAGTAGAGCGACGCTCCTGCTGCCCGCCAATTTGCAATTTTTAAAAAATGTGTCCACACGATAGGA
>REDT01000068.1 GCA_007693295.1 Balneolaceae bacterium | reverse complement strand
CAGAACAAACGTTAGTCAATATGGATTTCGAGACCGAGACCCATTAATTCACGTAGTAAAACTTTGAACGATTCCGGAATGTCGCCTTCGGGCAGGTTTTCACCTTTCACGATGGCTTCATACACTTTAGAACGTCCTTTAACATCATCACTTTTAACAGTGAGCATCTCTTTCAGAATGTTTGCAGCACCATACGCATAGAGTGCCCAAACCTCCATCTCTCCAAGTCGCTGGCCACCAAATTGGGCTTTACCACCCAGGGGCTGCTGTGTAATAAGAGAGTATGGACCGATGGAACGTGCGTGCATCTTATCTTCAACCAGGTGATTGAGTTTAAGCATGTACATAAAACCAACGGTAGTTTTCTGATCTAATTTTTCACCGGATCGTCCATCATAAAGGTGAACGCGCCCATCTTCGGGTAGTCCGGCTTTTCTGAGCTCATCCTGAACCTGTTCGTAAGATGCACCATCAAAAATTGGCGATGCATATTTAACGCCCAGTTTCATTCCTGCCCAGCCAAGAATAGTTTCATATATCTGGCCAAGGTTCATACGAGAAGGTACACCAAGCGGGTTCAATACGATGTCCACGGGTGTTCCATCTTCCATAAACGGCATGTCTTCGGCAGGTACAACCTTTGCGATTACACCTTTATTACCGTGACGTCCGGCCATTTTATCGCCTACCTGAATCTTTCTCTTCTTGGCAACATAAACTTTTGCCTTCTGAATGATTCCCGGTGGCAGCTCATCTCCTACCTGGATCTGATACTTGCGGCGTTTGGCATCTGTTTCCAATTCACGTCGCAGGTCCCGGTAGTTTTTGAAGAGTATTTTTACATGCTTTACCAGCTCTTCGTCGGTAGCCCAGTCAATATTCTCATTGATGTATACAGGATCCAGTTCTTCAAAAACCGATTTCTTATACTTCTCACCTTTTGGAATCAACTCGACACTGCTGTAATTCTGAACGCCCGGAGAAGTTTTGTCTCTGAGCAGGCTGTACATCTTATCGGCCCACTTAGAGTTCAGATCTGCAAGTTTTCTTGAATATCTTTCATTCTCCTGTTCAACAAGCTTCTTCTCTTCTTTACGTGAAATTTGTTCGTCACGTTTTCTGCTAAAGAGTTTGGTGTTAATAACAACACCCGACACACCCGGAGGTGTTTTCAAAGAAGCATCTTTCACGTCGCCGGCCTTATCGCCAAAAATAGCGCGCAGAAGTTTCTCTTCAGGTGTGGGATCTGTCTCACCTTTCGGCGTGATTTTACCAACAAGAATATCACCGTGGCTTACTTTTGCACCTATACGGATTATACCCTGCTCGTCGAGATTACGAGTGGCTTCCTCACTTACGTTTGGAATTTCACGGGTAAGTTCTTCTTCACCGCGTTTGGTATCACGAACCTGCTGCTCAAATTCAGTAATGTGGATAGATGTATAGACATCTTCCTGTACAACACGCTCACTAATTACAATCGCATCCTCAAAATTGTATCCCCGCCATGGCATAAATGCAACCAGCATATTACGGCCAAGGGCAAGTTCACCTTTATCGGTTGCAAAACCATCCGCGATGGCATCGCCATCTTTTACAGTATCACCAACGCTTACAATCGGGCGCTGATTCATTGTAGTATCCTGGTTGCTGCGCTCGAACTTCTTGAGATGGTACGATTTAATACCCTCATCAAAATAACAGTTCTGTTCAATTTCGCTTCGGGTATACTTAATGCGAATCTCATTTCCACTTACGTATACTACTTCACCGTCACCTTCAGCGGTTATGATTGCGCGTGAATCTTTAGCTGCACGCTGCTCAAGTCCGGTTCCCACTACAGGAGACTCCGGACGTAAAAGCGGAACAGCCTGACGCTGCATGTTCGAACCCATCAGGGCACGGTTGGCATCATCATGCTCAATAAAAGGAATCAAGGCAGCTGCAAGCGATGTAATCTGATTGGCCGACACATCCATATATTCAACCTGCTCGGGTTTCGCAAGACCCACATTTGAGTCGCGAAATCTTGAGAAGATAGATTCATTTACAAATGCGCCTTTCTCATCAATAGGAGCATTAGCCTGTGCAATAACGGTTTCATCTTCCTGCTCAGCAGCCAGGTAATCAACTTCGCTGGTTACCAGCCCGTCTTTCACCTTTCGGTAAGGAGTTTCGATAAATCCAAAGTCATTTATTTTGGCATGTATACAAAGAGAAGTAATCAGACCAATATTCGGGCCTTCAGGAGTTTCAATCGGGCAGAGACGTCCGTAGTGAGTATAGTGAACATCACGAACCTCAAAACCGGCGCGCTCACGTGTAAGACCACCGGGACCTAATGCCGACATCCTTCTTTTGTGAGTCAGTTCAGCAGCCGGATTGGTTTGATCCATAAACTGAGAGAGCTGATTTGTACCAAAGAAGCTGTTAATCACGCTTGAAATCGTTCTTGCATTTACAAGATCCTGAGGAGTAAGCTGCTCAGCATCGCGCGAATTCATTCTCTCGCGGATAGTTCGCGCCATACGGGCAAGACCCACTGCAAATTGCTGGCCTAACTGCTCGCCAACGGTTCGAACTCGACGATTGCTCAGGTGATCAATATCATCAACCTGAGACTTCATCTCTTTAAGACGAATAACCTCTTTAATGATCGAAACAACATCCTCTTTTGTGAGGTACTGGATTTCGGGAGAAACTTCCAGTTTCAGGCGTTTGTTGAGCCTGTAACGGCCAACTTCACCAAGATCATATTTTTTGTCGCTAAAGAAGAGACGCTCTAGTACCTGCCGTGCAGTTTCAGGATCCGGCATTTCACCTGTTCTGATCTGCTGGTAAACCTCTCCAAGAGCAGATACATCATCGTGAGAAGGATCTTTTCTGAGGGTGTTCATAATTACAGAACGCTCAGACTCTTCAACACCAATCTTTTGTACCAGTACTTTTTTCACACCCGACTCTTTCAGAACACCATAATCATCTTCCGTAAGCTCGTGATCCCGTTCCAGAAGTACTTTTCTGCTGGTGGCTTCTGTTACTTCACCGGTTTCATCATCAACAACCTCTTCAGTAACCTGAGTAGAGAGTTCTGTAGCCAGGCGCTTGCCTACCAGCTTGGTGTTAAAGGCTTTCTTTGTACCGAATTCAATCTCTTCAGAAAGATCGAACAGGCTCAGAATATCGAGATCTGATGAAAATCCAAGAGCTCTCAGCAGTGTAGTAGCCGGTATCTTTTTCTTTCTATCGATATATGCCCAGAGAACATCACGGATATCGTTTGTAAATTCAATCCATGAGCCTTTAAATGGGATAACCCTTGCGGAGTATAGTTGAGTACCGTTTGGATGGACAGACTGCCCGAAAAATACACCCGGAGATCTGTGCAGCTGGCTCACAATAACGCGCTCAGCGCCATTTATGATAAATGTGCCTCGCTTGGTCATCCATGGCAAATCACCGAGAAATACTTCCTGCTCGATGGTTTCTGAAGCTTCATCAGAATCATCAACGGAAGAGAGTCTCAGCTTAGCCTTGAGAGGAATCGCATAGGTAAGCCCGCGCTCCTGACACTCTTTAATATTGTATTTAGGTGTATCAACAGAGTAGTAGATAAACTCCAGAATATGAGTTTCCCGGGTATCCTGAATGGGGAAATTTTCATTAAATATTCGTTGGAGCCCTTTATTTTCCCTATCGTTAGGGGCGACATCCAGCTGAGCAAATTCATTAAATGAATCCAGCTGTATATCTAAAAAATCGGGATAATCTATTACATTTTTTATTCTGCCGAATGAAAGGCGATCGGTAAACGGGATTTTCTCCATAATAGTACTCAAAAGGATGTTCTCCTTTAGGT
>REDT01000107.1 GCA_007693295.1 Balneolaceae bacterium | reverse complement strand
GTGCTGACAGGTTGAATGTATGAGCATCCTGAATAATCTAAAGTGTAAACGACAGGTGACCGGTGACGGAAGACCGGGGCAAGCCAAATCTCCGGTCATCAGTCGTCGGTCCTCGGTCTTAAATCAGTATATCTAATTATAAAAATTCTCACGACTCAAGACTCACGACTAAACTCAAAAATAATATGGAACCAAGACTACAACGCCGCGTTCAGCGGTACGGCTGGGATAAAGCCGCAGAATATTATGATAACTCATGGAAAAAGCAGCTTCAACCTGCCCAGGACAGGTTAATGGAAATGATGGATCTGCAGCGGGGCGATGACGTATTGGAGACTGCTTGTGGCACAGGATTGGTAACGGTTCGTATTGCGAAAGCAGTAGGGCCGGATGGCAGGGTAACGGCTACAGATCTGTCTCAGGGCATGATTGATCTCGCTAAAGAGAATATAAATTCAAATAACGGATCCCTGGATTTTCGAAGAATGGATGCCGAAGATCTCGATTTGGATGAGGATTCATTTGATGCCGTCATCTGTTCACTGGGCCTTATGTATGTACCCGACCCCCTACGGTCGCTGCGTGAAATGTACAGGGTACTGAAACCCGGCGGCCGTGCCGGAATCGCCATTTGGGGAGAACGCAAACAGTGTGGCTGGGCCGATATCTTTCCAATCGTCGATCAGTATGTCGCCTCTGAGGTTTGCCCGATGTTCTTCCAGCAGGGAACGGGAAATATCCTGGAACAGTCGATGAAAACCGCCGGTTTTCAGGACATCGAAATTACTCGATTTCATGAAAAATTGTCCTTCAAAAACCAAGAACACGCCCTTACAGCAGCTTTTTTCGGCGGGCCGGTGGCTCTGGCATATCGGAAATTTGATGATAAGACAAAGGAGAACGTCCACCACGAATATCTGGAATCAATCTCCGAATACAAAAAAGGTGAAGGCTATGAGATTCCGGGCGAGTTTGTGGTGGCATGCGGTTTAAAGGGATCCTGACTTCCGCACTTTTAAACTTTGCAATTTCCCGACATTGATAATTATAGGGTTCTGGTTGCACGAATGAGACATTGGGTGTCCCGAGGAATTTGAAGAAAGTTTTATTAGCTCTTTCAGTGCTTGCATAATCCACCTGCTATTCAAGCTCATACACCCTCACGTAATCCACAATGAGGGATTGCGGGAATTCTGTGGTGGAATTCGGGTTGCCCGGCCAGTTGCCGCCAACAGCGAGATTAATCAACAGATGAAATCGCTCATTAAACGGATAAGGATGTGGATTTAATGATGATGGAGTGACCGTAAAATAGTGTTCATCATCTATAAACCATTTTATTTCATCTTGTCTCCATTCAATGGCAAAAACATGAAAATCATCTGAAAATTTACCTTCATCCAACCTGTAAGATGTACCTCTTTGTTGGTTGCCAGGCCAGTCCGGCCCATAATGCACGGTTCCGTGAATAGTAAACGGTTGGTGGCCTACCAGCTCCACGATATCGATCTCACCACTCTTTGGCCATCCACCATAAACCTCGTCGGTAGGCAGCATCCATATTGCAGGCCAGATTCCCTGTCCTTCCGGCAGTTTCGCCCTGATCTCGAAGCGGCCATATTTCCAGTCTCCTTTTTCGTACGTCCTGATTCTGGCCGAAGTGTAGTTCATTCCACGAAAGCGTTCCTCGAGGGCAACAATATGAAGTTTGCCGTCTTCGATGAATATATTTTCTTCGTGATCGGTGTAGTACTGAAGCTCGTTATTTCCCCAGCCTGTAAGGCCGAACTCCGTACCGGTTCCCAGCTGGTAACTCCATCTTTCGGTATCAAGTTCTTCACCATCAAATTCATCCGACCATACCAGCTGCAAATCTTTTTGAGCAGCATCTGCTGTCTCTTCGTCCGTATCTGTTTCCAGGGAGTTGTCGCAGCCGGTCAGGCATATAGTGTGAGTAAGAAATAGGATAAGTGCGACGAATTTTATATGGCTATTTATAAACATTGTTCGAGTTTCTAAAAATTGGCAACACCCACTACCCGGAATTTTCCGGGCTCGACAAATTTGCCGAGGTTTAACATAGTAATAATAAAACAGATAAATTCATTCAGTATAAAACTTTCATCAAGCCCGGATTTTGGGTAAGACTAAAAATAACTATCTCTTGTATAAAAAGGGAACCAGTACTGCACTGAGCTTAACCGGCGGATCAAGACAAAAGTACAAAGGCACTTATTTGAAATCTAAGTGAATAGTTCTGCAATAATTGACTTCAATTTTGCAGTAAATACTTCTCAATATGGATTAAAGTTTGTTGTGGCTAAAGGCATTAAACGGAAAAATTTACTTTTGCTTAAATGTTAAAGGATTATAAAATTAAAGCACGTTTCAAACGCTTTGTCACTTTTTCCCGTTATTTGTAAAGTGACAAAATCAGATCCTTTGGCATATTTGATACAATGATCGACAAATGCACAGACTTAAAATTTAGCTCTTTATGTCTTCTGCCGGTGATCTTCGCATCTCTTTTTTTCACCTCCTGCTCAGAAGACAATGAAGAGGAGAGTACCGGCTTATCACAATCGGTTACTGTCGAAGCAGTTGAGCATAGAATCGGTGCCCTTCCACTGGTGCATCGCACAACCGGAGAGATGCGCGCGCGTAACCAAGTGGATGTCTACCCTGAAATCAATGCCCGGATTACCGAAGTTTTTGTAAATGATGGCGACAGAGTGAGTGAAGGTGACATATTGGTTCAGCTGCGGGATGCACCTATTCGTGAACAGCTCAACCAGTCTCAATTCGATTATGAAATTGCCCGGGCACAGCTGCGGCAGTCGGAGGCCGAACTGCGCCGGCTTCAAGCCCGATTTAACAGAGTAAGGGAGCTTCAGGAGAGAGACCTCGAATCGCCTCTTGAACTTGAAACCCTACAGGCAGACATAGATGCCGCCGAAGCGAGTGTTGATCTGGCACATTCTCAAATGGAACGCGCCGCGTCACAAGTTGAGGAACAGAAAAGCAATCTGGAAAATACAGTGGTAAGGGCCGTTGTGGACGGAGTAGTAGGCAATCGAAATGCCGAGATTGGGCAGCGTGTCGACTCAAATACAAGACTTTTTCAAATCGGTGATGTCGACAACATGCGGATTCACGTCATGCTCACTGAAAGAATGAGCAGTGCCATCAGTCAGGGCGACCGTGCTGAGATCATACTCACCGCAAGACCCGGAAATCCGGTTGAAGCCACCGTTGAACGAATTTCCCCTTTTCTCGATCCGGTTACACATACCACCATTGCCCAGCTTGAAGTGACTGAAAACAGCGCCAACCTCCAACCCGGCATGTTTGTGACCATCGATATTTTTTACGGCGAAACAGATCACACAACGCTCATCCCCAAAACGTCACTCTATGATCACCCGGTTGCCGGAGAGACAGGAGTCTATTTGGCCGATATGTCGGTTGTGGAGCGCGAACTTGAACTGGATGACGCATCAGATGAAGTTCTCCGGCGGATTACGCCCAGGCCGGTTCCGGTTGAGTTTGTGCCGGTTGAGGTCATTGCTGAAGGCAGGGGCGTTGCGGGAATTTCAGGCCTTGAGGGTCGCGATGAATGGGTGGTTACCCTCGGCCAGCACCAGCTTGCCGAATGGGATAGCGAAGAGGCATTTGTGAGAGAAGTGGACTGGGAACACGTAATGAGGCTGCAAAACCTGCAGGCCCGTGATATGGAAAGAATTATTTTTGGAGATCAAAACCAGGAACGGTAACTCAGAATCAAACTGATATGTCTTTAACATCGACATCCATAAAGAGGCCAATCGCCACTACAATGGTTTTCCTGATCATTATCCTGATCGGGATAGTCGGTTTTCGATATCTGCCGGTTGACCTCCTCCCGGAAATAGAATCCCCCCAGCTCTCCGTTCGGGTAAACTACGACAATGTAGGGCCGGAGGAGATGGAGCTGATTGTAACCGCCCCTCTTGAAAATGCGCTGTCGGGCATTCCCAATGTTGAACAGATGAGTTCATCCTCCAGTGAGGGAACCAGCAACATCTCCCTTCAATTTTCCCGTGGAACAAATCTTGATGCCGCTGCCAATAACGTCCGTGATGCGCTGGACCGGGTGAGAGATGCCCTTCCCGTAGAGGCCGATCCACCGAGAATTCGGCAGTTCCGTCCGGACGATTTTCCGATTGTAATTATTGGTGTGCGGTCTGACCGCAACCTCGCAGAACTGACACAGATACTGGAACGCGAAATTTCGATGTTTTTTGAACAGATTCCCGGTGTTGGTTCGATTGACGTTTGGGGAGGAATTCAGCGAGAAATACAGGTAGACCTGATAAGGGAGCGCCTGCTCTCATCAAACATCACAGCTTCCGACGTAATCAGTGCCCTGAACCGGGACAATATCACCCTTCCCGGCGGCGGGATTAAAGATGGGTACAGCGATTTCTATGTTCGAACACAGGGAGAGTTTCAAACGATTGAAGAGGTATCACAAACGGTCATTACCAATGTAAATGGCCGGCCTCTGCGTGTAGGAGATGTAGCCAATGTACAGCATGGCTATGAAGATATCAGCCGCTATGTTCAAATTGATGGAGTTCCCACCCTGCGCCTTGCCATTCAAAAACAGTCGGGTGCAAACACCGTTGCGGTCGCTGAGGATATAAAAACCGAGGTAGAGCGCATCAACAATATCCGGGGTGATATGGAGCTGATGGTTATCACCGACCAGAGCCAGTTTATTCAAGACTCAATCAACACCGTGCAAAATGCAGCCGTTTGGGGAGGTATTCTTGCCGTAATTGTGCTTTTTGCATTTCTGCGCAATGTCTCCACAACCCTGATCATTGCCGTTTCAATTCCTATCTCAATTATTGCCACATTTGGGCTGCTCTATTTTGGCGGTCTTACGCTAAACCAGATGAGTTTTGGCGGTCTGGCGCTTGGAATTGGCCTTATTGTTGACAACGCCATTGTGGTATTGGAAAACATTGTTCGAAAACGGGAACAGGGAACGGAGCTGATCGAAAGCTCCAATATGGGTACCAAGGAGGTTGCAGGAGCCATTATTGCTGCAACACTTACCACTTCAGTGATATTTCTTCCCCTTGTATTTATGCAAACCACAACCGGAAGTATGTTCCAGGAACTGGGTCTTGTGGTAGTATTTGCCATCTTCTGCTCGCTGTTAGTTGCGCTCAGCCTGGTACCAATGCTCTCAAGCCGTTTTTTGACAATAAAGCCACTCGCCAATGCGAAGGAGAAACTCTCGAAAGGCGATCGGTTTTTCATGAAAATAGACGATAAGTATACCGATATGCTGCAGGCTGCCGTTCAGCGAAAATGGCTGATCATTGGCTCTACGATCATTCTGTTTGCCGGGTCTGTCATGCTGATACCGGGAATTCCTTTTGAACTGGCTCCGGAAACAGAAGCCGATGAAGTTCGGATAAGCATGCGCATGGAGCAGGGCGTAAATATCGCAGTGATTAACAACTATTTTGAAGAGCTTGACGATATTGTCCGTGAACTGATTGACCCTGCTGAAGTAGCCTATTACACCCGCGATTTGGGAGGTTGGGGCGGTGACGGGCGTATAGACATTAATCTTGTCCCACAGGATGAACGAACCCGAAGCGCCGAGGAGATTGCAAGCGATATACGCGGCAGCCTGCAAAATGTACTGCCGGGCGCCGATTTACGGGTAAATACCCGTGGCGGGCTGTGGATTTTACGGCGGGTTTTCAGAACCGGTGGTGGCGATGAAGACGCGGCTGTTACCATGCAGCTCCGCGGCTACGACATGGAAACTTCACAGCAGCTGGCACGCACTGTACGTAACCGTCTGGAGAGAGTATCCGGTGTTTCTGATATTGAAATTGATGAGTCGGAAGGCCGGCCGCAGCAGAATATTACCATTAACCGGGAGAAGACTGCCGAGCTGGGGATTGGAGTAGACGAAGTTGCCCGGACCATTCAAACAAATATTGCCGGAAGCCGGGCGGGCGTTTTCAGGGTAAATGGAGAGGAAAGGCCCATCATGGTGCGACTGCGGCCCGAAGACCGCGTTGAGATGGACGACATTGGCAATGTAAGTATTCGCGCATCAGACAACCGGATAGTCCCCATCTCATCAGTAATTGAGCAGGAGCGCGGACGGGCGCCTACCACTGTAAATCGTATCGATGGGCAGCGCGTGATGTATTTGACAGCCAACCTGGAAGAGGATGTTGCCCTGGGTGAGGCTGTGAATCGAATGCAGGCCGGCCTTTCTGATATACAGTTTCCTGAAGGATATTCGGTCTATTTTGGAGGTGAGTATGAGGAGCTGCAGCAGGCGCAGGCCGACTTTACCATGGCCATCATTCTTGCCCTCATTCTGGTCTACATGGTGATGGCCGCACAGTTTGAGCGCTTCCTTGATCCCCTCATTGTGATGCTCTCCGTTCCGGTTGCGCTTATCGGTGTGGTTCCCACGCTAATGATCACGGGTACTACCATCAACATGCAGAGCCTGATGGGCGTACTGATGCTTTTGGGTATTGTGGTAAACAATGCGATTGTACTGATCGACTACATCAACCTGATGAGACGCCGGGATGAAAAAAGAGGTCTTCTTGAATCCATCATTGCTGCGTCCAGATTGCGATTGCGGCCAATTCTCATGACAACCTTCACCACTATTCTGGCAATGATTCCACTCGCTATCGGTGTGGGAGTGGGGGCGGAAATACAGGCCGCACTCGCAAGGGTTGTCATTGGCGGACTGCTCGTTTCAACTCTGATCACCCTCTTTTTGATCCCCATTGTTTACCTGATTGCAACACAGGCGGTAGTGGCAATTAAAGAGTGGCGGCAGATAACCGCAGAGCGGATGCGAAAACGTCTTTCTGCTCAATTTTCGTAGAGCAATAACACCATAGCTGGCTACCCTTAATTTATTATCTTAATGGGATTCAACAACGTGTTATTCTAATCCAACTGAACTAATGGTGCGCTATTTTCTTGCTTTTCTTTTCGTTCTATTGACAGGAGTTCAGTGCTTATATGCTCAATTAAGCTACCAAATAAGTAACTATAGTGTACATGAAGCGGGTGGCGGTAATCAAAACTGGGACATTTCTATAGGGAAAAACGGTGGTATTTATGTTGCCAACAATTATGGATTTTTGGTTCTTGAAAATTCAACTTTTGATCTTTATAAGCTTCCTGAACCCACTATTTTTCGTTCAGTAGCCTACATCAATGAAAGAGTTTATACCGGTTCATTTGAAGACTTTGGATATTGGGAAGAAGATGAAACCGGTACTCTGCAATATCATTCACTTGCCGCATCTCTTGAAAACCGAAACATGAATAATGATGAAATCTGGAAAATTGTAGAGCATCAAAACAAAGTTTATTTCCACAGTTTCGGGTCTGTTTATTGCTATGATATAGAATCTGAAGAAGTATACCGGCTTAATGCACCCGGTTCTTTCATGTTCTTGTACATGGCACAAAACGAAATATATACCCAACAGATTCAGGGAATGCTATACAAGCTTGACAACGATGAATTTATCCCGATTGAGAGAAGTGAGTTTCTTCAACAGGAAGAGGTTACTTCTATTCTCGATTTAGCCGACAATACTCTGCTTATTGCTACATCCGAAGATGTTTATATGTTTGACGGAGACACATTTCAAGAGTGGCAGGCAGAAAGTTTGGATGAAGTTGTCAGAAACAGAATTAATACGATGGTGAAAACCGAGAACTATATCGTCATCGGAACAATCCTGAATGGACTATATATTTATGATCTGAATTTCAGATTACTTGAAAATATTAATAGACAAAATCAGCTTCAGAACAATACCATCTTATCGCTGGCTGTAGATCCATTCGAAAACCTTTGGGTTGGTATGGACAGGGGAATTGACTATATCGCTTTTGACACCCCTATTCATCCCTATCTGGAAGAACCTGATGGAATTGGTAGTGTATATGCCGCCGCACTTCACAACAATGAACTATATATCGGTACAAATCGCGGGATTTATGGGTATAAAAGGGACGAAAATGGAAATTTTTACGACAAAACCCTGATTCCAAATTCTCAGGGGCAGGTATGGTTTCTCAAAGAGCTGGACGGTTCTCTTTACTGCGGACTAAACGATGGTACATATCTGCTGGAAGATAATGAGCTGACAAAAGTTGGCTCTATCCATGGAGGGTATAATTTAAAAAGGTACCCGGGCAGCAATCCCGATCTATTGCTTCAAAGTACGTACAGTGATCTTGTAGTCTACCAAAAAGAGGAACAGATATGGTCGGAAGCTTATACGATGACAGGTTTTCAAACCCCTGCCCGTTTTTTAGAATTCGACCATATTGGGAATATCTGGCTGGGGCATACTGTTAAAGGAATTTTTCGTCTTCAGCCAAATATTCAGCTTAACCGTATCGACCAGGTTCGTGAAATTGGAGTTGCGGAAGGACTTCCGCAAAGCACCAATCTTGTATTCAAGATGAATAACCGCATCATGACGTCTATTTCTGATACGTTATACCAGTGGGATGCCATTAACGAACAATTTGTGCCTTATCACGATCTGGATGAATATTTTACAGTAAAAGAGTCTGTTTCCAATATTATACCGGTTGATGAACAGCGCTACTGGGTAATTAAAAAATCAGAAATTCTCCTGTTTGAAATTTACTTTAACTCCATTTCCCTGGTCTATAGAATGCTGCCGGATATGTATAATTTCAAACAGGTTGAAAGGTATGAAAATGTTATCCCCTTAAATGAAAACTTGCATTTAATCAGTCTTGAAGATGGTTTTGCAATTTTGGACCTGGATTTGGTGAACAAATCTAAATATCCAACTCCTGAAATTCACTTAAAATCTATTAAAGTAACCGATTCCCGACAGGTAACATCTTTTGTTGATCCCGATTCTCCCACAGAAGCAATTTTCGGCTACCGGAACAATACCATACACTTCAACTGGTCGGCGAATCAGGTTGCTGGAAACCGTGCTTTTTTTCAGTATAAACTAGAGGGAATTGATAACAAATGGAGTAACTGGTCGACAGATACAAGTTTCAATTATCTGCGGTTACCTCCGGGAAATTACGCATTCACTGTAAGGTCCATTGCGCCAAATGGGATTCTTACTGATCCGGTTTCCTTTTCATTTACCATCAAACAGCCTTGGTATTTATCTACCGGAGCTTATATCCTGTATGTGATTCTATTTTTGTCATCAGTATTGACGATACGATTATACCTTTCCCGGAGAAGATGGAAGGCACTTGGAAAAGAACTCGAAAAGAATCAGCAAGAGATTATAAACGACAGGGAGAATGCCGAAAAGGAGATTGTTAAACTGAATAACGAAAAGCTCCAATCCAGAATAGAACACAAATCTGCACAGCTTGCATCAAATACAATGGCAATGATGCGAAAAAACAATCTTTTGAACTCATTAAAAGATGAGTTACTCAAACAGCAAGAGGAACTTGGAGAAAAACTGCCCGGAAAATACTATAGAAAGCTGATTAAATTAATTGAAGATGGAATTGAGGATGAGTATGAATGGGAAATTTTTGAACAGTTATATAATGAAGCCCACGGAGATTTTTTTAAACGATTAAAAGATACATATCCACAACTTACTCCAAGCGATTTAAGGCTCTGTGCATATCTGCGCATGAATCTCTCATCAAAAGAAATTGCCCCATTACTGAATATTTCGGTTCGCGGAGTAGAAGAGCGCCGTTACAGATTGCGCAAACGCCTTGAAATTTCTACCGATACCAATCTTACAGAACTCATTATGACATTTTAAGCTGAGTCCGATTTTGAAATGCTGAAAAAGATACTCCCCTCCTTTTTAAGGAGGGGTTGGGGGTGGTTAAAGTTATTTATTTAGCCCTGAAAACCGAAAAAGTTGGATGTTTACCAGTTATCAACCACCCCTAAATCCCCTCCTTGCCCCGAAGGGATCACTACGTGGGAAAGGAGGGGACTTTCAAGCACATAATTAATGATTTAGAATCTAACTCAGGTTTATAGCTGAATATTATTCAATCAGTTCAAATTCAGCCGTTTGGGTATCACGGGAATTCCCGCCAATAAATACCGAAAACTCTCCCGGTTCCGAACCGTAACTCATATCGATCCGGTAAAATGAAAGCTCCTCGTTGGTAATTGTAAATACCACCTCTGTTGATTCACCCGGATTCAGATGAATTTTTTGGAAGCCTTTCAGCTCCCTGACCGGCCGTGAAACCGAGGCCACTTTATCCCGCAGGTAGAGCTGTACTACTTCTTCACCTGCAACTTCTCCGATGTTTCTAACAGTAATGGATACTTCCAGGCTGTCGGACACCTGCATTGTTTTTGAAGACAACGATATTGGACTATAATCGAACTCAGTATAGCTGAGTCCATGTCCAAATACATAGAGCGGCTCATTTGGAACATCCAGGTACTTGGTTGTGTATTTACTATCTGCATCAAACGGGCGCCCGGTATTTCTCATGTTATAGTGAATTGGGATTTGCCCGACATTTCTTGGAAATGTCATCGGAAGTTTACCGGAGGGATTGTACTCTCCAAAAAGTACATCAGATATTGCATCCCCTGCAGTGGTTCCCAGGAACCAGGTTTCCAGGATAGCCGGTATATTATCATCCAGCCAGTTAATGGTAAGCGGCCTGCCATTCATTAACACAGCAACCGTTGGTTTTCCAGCAGAATAAACTTCCTTTGCTAACTCTTCCTGAGCACCCGGCAAATTGATATCTGACCTGCTCGCAGCTTCCCCCGACATCCAGTACGCCTCGCCAAGGGCAAGTATAACCATATCAGCCTGACGTGCTGCCGCGACAGCCTCGTTAAAACCACTCCGGCTTTCATCATCAATCCCGGTTCCTTCAGCATAAATAAAGGTAACATCCGGATTGTTATTACGAAGACCATCCAATAGTGAAACGGATTGTGACCAGTCACCAGCAGCCGACCAGCTCCCTAACAGATCACGCTGATTATCTGCCATGGGCCCAATTACGGCAATGGTTTTTATGTTCTCTTTAATGGGCAAAACCTGATCATCATTTTTTAAAAGCACGATCGATTTTCGTGCCATATCACGGGCAATGGCCAGGTTTTCCGGTTTCATAATTTCGACTTCCTGGCGTTCAACAGAACTATATCGAAACGGATCATCAAACAAGCCCAGTTGAAATTTAACCCTTAAAACGTATTTAACGGCCCGGTCAATTTGAGACTCGCTTACCCTCCCATCCTCAACAAGGTCGACCAGGGTTTTTTGGTAAAACCCATCCTGCATACTCATATCAATCCCGGCATCCATAGCGAGTTTGCTCGCATGATGAGCATCTTTGGCAACACCGTGATAAAGCAACTCCATAATGGCTGTGTAATCGGTTACAACAAAACCTTCAAAATTCCATTCATCCCGTAATATATCCTGAAACAGGTACGTGCTTGCCGTTGCAGGAATACCATTCAAGTCGTTAAAAGCAGTCATTATAGATACAGCTCCTGCCTCAATAGCTGCTTTAAATGGTGGCAGATGCACTTCGCGTAGTTCCCTGTCCGACATATCCACACTATGATAATCCCTGCCGGCCTGTGCAGCTCCGTATGCGGCAAAATGTTTTACTGTAGCCGCAAGGGTGTATTCATCACTCAGGTCATCACCCTGAAAACCATGCACCCGTGCAGCTGCAATTTTTGACCCAAGAAATGCATCTTCTCCGCTTCCCTCCACTACTCTTCCCCATCGCGGGTCTTTAGAAATGTCGACCATTGGGGCGAATGTCCAGTGAAGGCCTTCTGATGCCGCTTCACGGGCAGCAATTTCAGCTGTTAATTTAATCATATCCATATCCCAGCTTGAAGCTTCTGCCAGCGGCACAGGAAAGATAGTACGGTGCCCATGAATCACATCGTAACCAAATAGTAGCGGTATGCCCAGGCGTGTTTCATTAACCGCCATTTCCTGTAATTCGCGTGTAAATTCTGCGCCGTATGCGTTGAACAATGCCCCAACACTGCCGGTTTTAATATCCTCTATGTACTCCGGCCGAAGAAAAGCACCGGTTTGATCCATATCACTGGTATAGAGTGTAAGCTGGCCTATTTTTTCCTCCAGCGTCATCAATGAGAGCAGGGAATCAACTTTTTGATCTATTCCATCATACTTACCGGTATTGTAAACATTATCACCACAAGCACTAAACAGAATTGTTAGTGTAACAATTAACAGTAAACTTTGCTTTTTCATGTTATAAGACTCCACTTCTATTATTTGAATAATTTCACCTTTATAAAACAAGGCTCACATCTTTTGGCTGAGTTTTAGGGTTATTTAAAATTTCTACTCTGAGGTAAATCCAAGGTCATTCAGTGCTGGCTGAACTTCCGGTGCCTCCATAAATAAATTCCATAACAAACCGGACCTGTGGTTTTCAATCATTATAATAATCGGTCCCTGATCGATGGCCAGGTACGAATCTGCCCACCAACCTTCCGTTGGATTGAAGGCATCATGAAATCCATACTCCCCCCAAAGCTTATCTCCCAGCACATAATAGAAATGACGGATTGCATCCATCGATTCTTCCGGCGTATATGGAATAGATGATATTGCAGCTGTTGGTGTAATTGTGCCGTTATCACGAGTGGGTTCGTGAGCCAGATAGCCTTCAAAATTATCGCTGGCAGTAAGCCCCCAACTCTCCGAACTGTATCCAATAAAATTGTTTGGATTAACTATACTGTGCTCGCGGTTAATTAGCGTATGGCTACGATTCTGCTGCCAATAATCTGCATATGTGTCGGACAGGTTTCTCGGATCCAAGCCAAGAAATGAATAGTGAGAAAAAAAGAGCGGGCCTCCGTAATCAAAACCTAATGGTAGAGTGATTCCATAATATGAATTCCCATTTATAATATTTCCTGACCGGGCCCAGCCTTGATGATATACTTCAGGATCGATTCCATAATTTTCTGATGATGCCGCTAAGACATATACAATCAGCGCCTCGTTATAACCTCTGACAGACATATTCATCTGCCATCCGTGATTTTCAGACCAGTGCCAATACAGTACATTTTGTCCTCCTCTGGTATACCAGTCCCATTCAATGGAATCTAAAAGTTCATTAATGCCATCAAACAGATTTTTTTCTTCCTGTATATTTTCATCCAGAAACTCGCGCACAGTAATAAGACCCTGGGCCATAAAAGCTGTCTCTACAAGATCACCCCCATCATCATAGGTACTGAATGCTATGGTTTCTCCTGTTGCTCCATGCATCCAATGTGGCCATACACCGTGAAACCGATCGGCGGATTCCAGGAAATCCACAATTTTCTGAAGGCGTTCAACTCCTTCACTTCGGGAAATAAAACCACGGTGAATTCCCACTACTATAGCTTTCAGGCCAAAACCACTGCCTCCTATTGTAACTAAATCGCCGGAAGTGTTTCGCTCCCTGGCTAAACCGCTTACCGGATGGGCAAAATCCCAAAAGTACCCAAATGTGGCTTCCTGAATTTTATGAAGTAATTGCTCATCAGAGATCTCAGGGAATTTAAACTCCGGATTTAAACCGGTTTGAAACCTGGTGTTATACGGTTCAAATTCAAATCCATTTTCGAACGTCAGATCTCCACTGATATTTATAAAGTGATGCCTGTAGTAATCGAGTGCTTCTGTACTGTTAATTGTAACAGTGCGGCCGTCTTCTGAAAGAGTGTAGCTGGAGTTGAATGCCGGTGTGACCCTGATATGAGTCTGTAAATCCATATTACTCAAAGACTCGGAAAAAACTAACTCAAGCGTCACCTCATCGTAGGAAACCTCGCGAATTAAGGCATTTGGTTGGAGTTCAGTATTATTAATGGTTGCAGATAGTAATTCTCCCGTACCGTTTTCAGTTTCAAAATAATATTCGATGCCGGGAAAGTCTGCTCCCTGTACCGATCGCAATTCATCAGTTATTTCCAACCGGTATGATGTTTTCCAATCCAGTTGCTGTTTGGGCTTTGCTGATATGGTTAAACCATCATTTTTTAAATCAACTGTTACAGGAATATCTGTTTCATCGTCAGAATCAGAATATGTAAATCTAATACCGTTTTGAACTGTTGACTGATCAACTGAGACTGAAAAATCAATGTTAAATAGTGCAATAACGGAAATTCCGGTATTGGTTTGGCTGCCGGAAAGCGTCTTATTATCTGCTGAAACTTTTAATAATTGAAATGTATCCTGCTGTTGTTGGGTGCTTTTATCTTTGCAACCTGATATCATGATTGCAATAATGAACAGGTACATTATTGAGGATGTCTTAGAACAGAAAAATTTGAGGTGAGAGTGCCGTTTATACTTCAGATTCATATAATTCCGGTAATACCGTAACGGTTATAATAAACCCGGTGCTTGGTGCTAAAAAAGATCATGCACTTTGCACCGGGATTAATATGACGTGGCAAACATTTAATAATGTTTCATTCCACGGAACTGTCTTTAGTTTTCAGATTGATACATCAACTGGATTTCAGTATCTGTAAGTACTTTGTGATATATTTTTATATCATCAAGCTGTCCTTTAAAGTGATTGGATGTTGGGAAGTCATATCCACCCCAGGGTTCGTTATCCCACAAGGTTCCTGCACGTGATTGTATAAAACCAAACGCGAGTTCATTCACAACTTCAGGTTCCTGACCGGCGTATCGAATTCCGGTAACCGTTCGTTGAATGGACTCTTCAGGCCACAGATCAAAGTCAAAGCTCTTCATCAGTTCACCGTCATAATAGAGCCGCGCTTTACGGTCGCTTCCATCATAAGTCAGCGTAACATGCAGCCAGTTATCCTTTAAAAGATTAACCATCTGTTCCGGAGTTAAGCTTCTGGCGTAATCCCAACCCTGCCAGCCGCCACTGTTTGCATCGGTTGCTTCTGCCGGAAACCACATATCTTCTCCAACAGCAGTACCGTCGGCAGTTTCGAACTGAATGGCAAACTTGGCAGATTCATAATTTGCTGCTATTTCAAACTGAATACCCCAAAAAGCACCCAATCCAATTACAAAATGGCCTGCGGGATCACCATTTTCATTCACATGGCCTTCTGAGTTGGTTTTAACCCAAAAACTGAAGGTGAAATCAGAAGTATTTATGAGTTCGTCACCATTTGGAATTTCAATAATACTGGTATTCCCATTAAAGGTCGCAGCCTGTCCGGCTTCTGTGTTTCGGCTTGCGGCATACGTAATATCTACAACACCGGAAGCATTGTAATTGCCTGCAACATCTTCTGCACTATCCTCAAACGTCCAGTGTGCAATCATACCTGCCGGGCTAAATGTACCTACCGTTGTGAAAGTACGTGAAGTATTTGCAAGTGGCTGATCATCTTCATTAAGCAAGCCACTACCAAGTGTAAGCTGGTAAAGCGCTCCGGAGCCAAGTTCTACTTCCGGCTGTATGGTAATGGTCGGCCCATTAACTGTAATTTGTAATGGAATATTTGAATCATCATAATCCTGAACTAATGTAATATTAGCGGATGTAGCTGTTGATGCTTTGACATTTGAATTAAAAGTAACTTGAATTGCGGCGTCAACAGGCACATTACTTGGCGATGTTGCAGCATTCAGGTCCATACCACCCACTGTCATAGATTCAATATTCAGATCCTGGGGTGTACTATCAGTTCCACATGATTGAAACAAAACAGCCATCAAAAGAATAGCTGAAATGATCATCATTGTAGTATTTTTTGTTTTCATAATTAACGGTCTTTTATTTGGGTTGATTTATAAGTTATTCTGTATTACCAGTTCTCATTTTGAGTGAGAGAGCCTTGTGAGAGGTCAATTTCACTCTGAGGAATTGGCAACAATTCGTGTTTCCCGGTTATAAAACCGGCCGGACTCAGCACTTCATCTGCTTTTCCGGTTCGTACAAGATCCCAGAACCGATGCCCCTCTAGAGCAAGCTCCAGTCTGCGTTCTTCAATAATCCTATCCCGCAAAAGATCTTTATCGGTCTCTGTAATATCCGGCAGTATGGTTTCATCACCATGACGAGCCCTTTCGCGTACGCTGTTCAGATAGGTTAATGCCTCTCCAGGTTTATCATTTTCATTTAGTGCTTCAGCCGCCATCAGTAGTACATCAGAATAGCGGATTAATCTTCGATTATGGCCAAATTGAGTGTCGGTCGACATACCCGGAATCCATACTTTTCGATTATAGCTCTCTATCTCTATCACATTCCCTTCTTCATCGGTCGTTTCGTCAGGTGTAGTGCTGTCGCCAATAATTTCTATTCCGTCAATCACATCACCCAATTCTATAATTGTTCCGGGTCGGCGCGGATCATCTTCCCCAAATGCTTCACGAAGATTAATGGTTGGACGATTAAATCCCCATCCACGGTTTGGTGTACCCCGAACTCCCTGTGTATTAGCATACTGATTACCACCGGCACCGGCCGTAGTTACAGCACCAATCTCAAATACAGATTCAGCTCCATGCTCGCCTTCAGGTCCATTCGCATCAACAAAGGCTTCTTCGAGATCATACTCACCCGACAATATCACCTCCATTGCGTACTCTTCTGCATTCACAAAATCTTGTTTAAACAGGTAAACTTTGGCAAGAAGCGCTTGTGCAGCACCTTTTGTAGCCCGTCCCAGGTCGTTGGACCCATATTCGCTTTTCAGTGGAAGGTTATCGACAGCAAATAACAAGTCTGATTCAATTAACTCATAAATGTCTCCTGCAGATGATCTCGGAACCTCCAGATCGGGCTCCACATCAGTCACCAATGGAACCCCGCCAAATGCCCGAACCAAATCGAAATAATAGAGAGCACGTAAAAAGCTGGCCTCTCCTAAATATCTGTTCTTCAACTGTGCATCCATTTCGATTGGAGAAACTCTTTCCAGTACTATATTTGCACGCCTTATTCCCTGATAGAGAGCATTCCACCATCTATCGAGGCCATCCTGAGTGGTAGAGTGTGTAAACCTTTCGTAAGGACCCTGGGTATTTACTCCGTCATTTGGATTGCTCCCTTTATGAGCATCATCAGACATAAAATCGAGAATTGGGAAGCCCCCGCTGTGATAGTGCCAATCCCTGAGCGTAGCATATACCGCATTTGTAGTCTGTAGTGCATCTTCCTGTGTAGTAGGAAATGCCTCTTGTGTTAATTCACTTTGAGGATTTACACTTAAAAAATCCTCACAGCCCATTAAAGCAACAAGTATAATTGTTATAGATAGTATTCGAGTAATTTTCATAATAATTGCCTCAAAAAGTTGTGTTAAATCCTGCAGCAAATACTCTTGGAATTGGATAAATACCGGTATCAATCCCGTTTGAGAGTACATCACCACTTCCAATTTCCGGGGTATAGCCACTGTAACCCGTCAGCGTAAATAGATTTGTTGCTTTCAGGTAAATTCGTGCTCGAGTAATATTCAATCTGCTTGTCAAACCGGGCGGTAAACTGTATCCAATGTTTAAACTTCTAATCCGTACATAAGAACCATCTTGAATAAACCTGTCGGATGGAAGGAAGTTATACCCACCGTAAGATGGGCGCGGCTCCGTATCACTTGTCCCTTCACCTGTCCACCTGTTCCAGACATGCTGTTCAAAATTATATGGATCAGGCCGGACCACATTTTTTCCGTTAAATATCTTGTTACCGTATTGGCCCTGGATACCCAGAGACAGATCCCAGTATCTGTAGTTCAGATCGAGAGAAAAGCCGTAAACAAACTTGGGGATAGGTGATCCTAGATATGTTCTGTCATCTCCGTTTATTTGGCCATCCCCATTCGTATCTAAGAATCGAAGATCCCCAATCCCTGCCTGCGACATGCTTGGATAGCTGTCCAGTTCACTTTGATTTTGAAAAATTCCATCCGTTTTGAACCCATAAAAAGCTCCAATAGGCCTGCCAACGGTTGATCTTGTAACCGCCTGGCC
>REDT01000136.1 GCA_007693295.1 Balneolaceae bacterium | reverse complement strand
GAAACTGCATCACGGCCAGTGCTAACTACCGCCACATCGGCATATCCGAGCACCAGATCATTTGCCCGTACGCGAAGATGGTAGGTTTCACCGGCTTCGGCGTCGGTATGTCCGGTATGCCAGTTTACAATATAGTGCTCGTCGTCAGCCTCCATGCGCACCAGCTCCGAGCCTTCACCCTCAGTCATAGAGAAACTTGCGTGAATAGCTTCACATGTAATGGTTTCACAGATCTCCACTACGGGCGACAGCTCCGCATCGAAGGTGCCGGTGTAGTCGGGATTCATGACCATTGGCGGCAGAAAGAAGAAGCCTTCCGTACCCTCGTTAGCCCCGTCAGAAATGACGGACGATGTTTCCACGCTGGCCATGGAGCGCAAATCGCTTTCCGTGTCGTGTGGTTGTGTAGAAGAATCGCACGCAATTGCGATTAAGGCTATTGCCAGCATCAGGCACATCCCTGTAAAATAGGTACTTGCCCGGCCTCCGGTTTTTAACCCGGTTATTTCCCGGGTTGCATAGGATTGGTGTATTTTGTCACTCTTATTCATTTGATTGTGTCCTTTTGGTTTTTGTTTTTCTAAGGCCTTTATGCCCTTTTATACCCGAGACAAGAATGGTTACCTACCGCCTGCTCCCTGCTTCGGTTTGATAGTGCTTTATTATTTGCCCTACTGCCTGATTATGGACCGCAATTCATAACACGATTGCAATCAATAATCCGGCTTCTTGCACTGTATGCGAAATTCAGGATGAGTTTGTATCATTTTATTTTTATCTCTTCACTTTTGTGACGAATCCCTGACTGTATGAACCGGCTGGCGTTGCTTCAGATACTCGAAGACCGCTACGGTAAAATTTCGATGTGCTCGCATTTCAACTGCCGGCAGGATAGTGGTGGGAATCCTGAAAGATGCCGCTTTGACCGATGCTATTTTGGATCGACTAACAGCAAGGCAAATAATTACATTAATGAGCAACAAGTTCTGCACCTACTCCAATACATAGAAATTAAACTAATCTATTCATGCTATATGATTAACCCAATGTGGACCTGAGAGTTGCTCGTTAGAACAGCTGCTTACGGACCCGTAACCAGAAAAGACGGACACCTATTACGCCATTCGATCGGCACCCAAAATTTACAGGAGGAATCGTTAGCCGCTGTGAAAACATAAAAAAACCCCGTTTAAAGTAAATTAAGGGGCATATTTTCGCCTATAAAACAAAAAAAAAGCAACCCGCTATTTCTAACGGGTTGCTGATGAATAGTCAGGACATCAATCTTTCACGATCTGTCCCTTAGGTAAATCTCACCTTTTCGTTTAGAAAAATGACTTTTTGATGAATAAATATTTCCGACTTCTGCAATAGCTTTGATTCTTTCTTCGGCTATTCTATTTGACGCAGCAATGGTGGTAATATTGTGCTGCTCTGAATAATCAAAAACCTGGAGTATTGTATCATAAATTCTGGAAGCTTTTTCCATGGATAGTTTTTCATTATATCCCTCAAGTTCACTTGCCACATTCATGATGCCGCCTGCATTAATAACATAATCCGGAGCATATAAAATTCCCTTTTCGATGAGCATGTCGCCGTGTTTGCCTTCATCATCCAGAATATTGTTGGCACCGCCTGCAATGATATCACACTTCAAATACCCGATGGTATCGTCGTTCACCACTCCGCCTAATGCACAGGGGCTAAAGATGTCCATGTTAAGAGTATAGATATCATCAGGGGCAACCACATTGGCGCCTGTAAGTTTAGCGACCTTATTGGCCTTCTCCTTGAATATATCGGAAATATAAAGCTCAGCTCCCTCTTTGCTGATATACCCGGCCAGGTGTGAGGCTACAGATCCGGCTCCCTGGATTGCAATTTTTTTACCGCTCAGAGAATCAGAGCCATAGGCCCGGTGGGCGGCAGCTTTCATACCCATGTATACGCCGTAAGCTGTAACGGGCGACGGATTCCCGCTTCCGCCCATCTCTTTTGGAAGGCCGGTTACAAATTTGGTTTCGGCAAAGATCCACTCCATATCCCGTTCGGTTATTCCAACATCTTCTGCTGTAATGTATCGGCCGCCCAGCCCATCTACATACCGGCCAAATGCCCGAAACAGGGATTCGGATTTATCCTTTTGTGAATCGCCGATAATAACGGCCTTGCCGCCGCCAAGATTCAGGCCCGAAATGGCTGCCTTGTAGGTCATGCCGCGCGACAGCCTCAAAACATCACGAATCGCCTCTTTTTCGGTAGAGTAGTTCCACATCCTGGTCCCTCCAAGCGCCGGTCCGAGGGTGGTATTGTGAATAGCAATAATAGCTTTTAACCCTACCTCCGGCTTTGAGCAAAATACAATTTGCTCATGCTCCATATGCGTCAGGTCGCTGAAGAGTTGAAAATTTTCGTCCATTGCATCCGCAGGGTTTACCTTTTTAACTGTGTTGTTCATAACGTTATTAATATTTTTATGGCAGCTTTACCCTATTCCAGGCAAAATTGGAACCGCTTCCAAAGCTATGAAATTCCCTAACCAATTAACAACTCTCTATATTAATAAAAGTAAAATGCAGGCGCACCGATTTATAATTACTTTACACAATAGAACAGCTGAATATTTGCTTTAGAGGTCATAACTTGTGAAAACTAAATATCGATTTCTCAGTACCTTTTTATATAATAAGATAACAATTTGATCACGCTCTTATTATGGGCACAGATCTCTGTTTTGGCTTTGTTGAGGTGACACTCCCCTGCCTGTTAAATGAGAACAAAACCAAACATAACTTATGTCATTCCGATGGGTATATTCCGATCCCGAAAGGGGAGATTCCATCCGCTATATGGCGGAAAACCTCAGCATTCCAAATGAAATAGCCCGTTTACTTGTAAACCGGGACATAACCAGCTACGAAAAGGCGAAGAAATTTTTCCGGCCTGAATCTGAATCGCTTCATGATCCATTTCTAATGAAGGATATGGATAAGGCTTCAGTTCGCCTTTCGGAAGCAATTCGAAATCATGAAAAGGTTGTTATCTACGGTGATTATGATGTAGATGGCACAACAGCAACCAGCATCATGTATCTCTTTCTGAAGGGATTTGGGCTGGATGTTGAGTATTACATACCCCACCGCTTCAAAGAGGGGTACGGTATTAATCCCGACGGCATCCGTTTTGCCATTGAAAAGGGTGCAAGCCTTATTGTATCCGTCGATTGTGGAATTACCGCCGTCGAGGAGGCCCTCTACGCCAGGGAGCAGGGTATTGATCTCATAATCTGCGACCATCATACCGTGGGAGATCAGATACCGGAAGCCGTTGCCGTATTGGATCCCAAAAGACCCGATTGCAGCTACCCATTCGACGGCCTCTCGGGAGCCGGAGTAGGATTTAAGCTGATCCAGGGAACAGTTCACAAGCTCGGCCTGGCCCCTGCCGTTTCAAATCAATACCTCGACCTGGTTGCCATCTCAATTGCATCCGATATTGTTCCCATCACGGATGAAAACCGTATTCTGATGAGAAGAGGGTTAAAGCTGATCAACACAGAGCCGCGTATCGGGATTAAAGCCCTGCTGGAAAAAATTAAAATTACACCCGGATCCGTCAACACCTCTACCATTGTATTCTCAATCGGCCCCAGAATTAATGCTGCAGGGCGCATGGGAGACGCCACAACAGCTGTTGAGCTGATGATTGCCACTGATGAGCAGTCAGCCAAAAAATATGCTTCAGAGCTGGAGTCTGTGAATATCAGGCGGCGTGATACCGACAGTGAAACCATGACTCAGGCCATGGAGATGCTGGAAGCTGATTTTAATGTTGAGGAGCTCTCCAGTATGGTTCTGCACCATCCCGATTGGCATTTGGGCGTGATCGGGATTGTCGCATCCCGCCTGGTGGATATCTACTACAGGCCAACCATTATGCTGAGTACGGTTGAGGGGAAAATAAAAGGTTCTGCCCGCTCCATAAAAGGATTTAACATCTACGATGCGCTTAAGCAGTGCGACGACCTGCTCGAACAGTTTGGAGGGCACGAATTCGCGGCCGGGCTGACTATGAGTGAAGAAAATCTCTCTGAGTTTCGAAGCCGAATAGATAAAATTGCGTACTCCATGCTTTCAAACAGTGATTTTCTCCCGGAACTGGAGATCGACACCGAGCTGGATCTGCAAAATCTGGATATGAAATTCTGGAAACTTCTCAACCAATTTGAACCCTTTGGGCCCGGTAACCTGCGCCCCATTTTTGTATCAAAAGATATCTGTATCGAAGGTGTTCCCGCAATTGTCGGCAACGGACATCTAAAGATCAAGGTGAGGCAGGGAGAGTCGGCCATTATTGACGCCATTGGCTTTAATATGCACAAATACCTGCCAAAGATCCGAAATTGTGAAGAGAACCGGGTTGATATCGCCTATGTATTAGAGGAGAATATCTGGAATGGCAAGCGGTCTATACAGATGAGAATCAAGGATATCCATGTTGAGGAGAATGTGGTAGCGGGGTGAGGTTCAAATTTCAAGCTCCAGGCTCCAAGCTCCAAATTCCAAATTCCAAATTCCAAATAACAAACTCCAAGCTCCAAATCACAAATCACAAATCACGAAATCTAAACCCCAAATTTCAATTTGATTATTGGTTTAGGTTATAGGCGGGAAGAGTGCTTTTCAGGGGTTTTTTGAAATTTGGAGTTTGTGATTTGAAACATTCTCTGCGTATTATTTCTAAAAGTTTAATGAAGGCTTTGTGTTAGGATTGAAAAGCCCTTATCTTTGAGATCTTCGATGAGGGACTGTAGCTCAGTCGGTAGAGCAACGGACTGAAAATCCGTGTGTCGGCGGTTCGATTCCGCCCGGTCCCACATTTGAGTAAAGCCCTGTTAGACAATGTTTAACAGGGCTTTTTTAATTCAGGGAGATTTTTAAATGAAAAGCGTCTCGGGGACAGATGAGGAACTGTAAATAGAAGTTTATCCTTGTATAAAAACACCCGTCCTTTAACGAGTGAGTACTGCAAAAGATAGTCAAGTATGAAGTAATCGTACCATTCAGTCTCTCTAGATAATTCTATCCAGAGCTCGTCAAACTGATTACCGCAGTCATTTCCATGTATATAATCTTCAATTAATCCCTCCTTTGCCACAAATAGAATACAGCCTCAGAAAAGAATTTTTGTAAGAGTTTTCAATAATCCGGTTCATACTCAAAAGCACTGACATAAAGCTGCAATTAAACTCCTTTTGCACTTTCACCGCTATGGAACAGTATATGACCGCGCAACGCATTGAAGAGGTCTTTGCCTCCTGTAGCCGGCTCAAAGCCCAACTTGAGCAGCAGCGGCGGGTAAATGAGAAGTTGATGAAGGGGTTGGCAGGGAGGTTTGCGGAAGAGTTCATTGTAAATTATAACACTTTATAGTTGTATTAAATATAATAACAACCATATATTTACACTTCATAGTTGAATAATGCAACAAAGCAAAAAGTTAAAGCGTTTTTAAAACGATTAAAAAGCAAAGCAACTGTTTTTCAAATCATATACTTAGACAATCGTTCAAAAAACGCAGAAACATTGGGTAAACTTGACATCACTCCCAATGAAAGAGATCAGATAATCCAAAGTTTAGCTGTTCAGGATTATTATCGAGGACCAAAACACGAAGCATTTCATGGAGGAGACTCAGAAATGTGGGAGTTTGGCAAGCATGTTAACGAAGAAGAGGTTTATATAAAGGTAACGTTAGGGCAATTAAGCAGGCCTGTTATTTGTATTTCATTTCATATTGCCGAGCGTCCAATTATCTATCCATTTAAATAAGATTATTTTATGAAGAGTCCATTTACAGACGGAGAAGTTGTTCGCCAGGTTCGAGAAGAAGAATTAGAATTCAGAGGGGATTCATTTAAGATCCCTTATACCAATTATAGATGCGTAGATACAGGAAAAGAATTTACAACCAACGAGATTGATACACTTAATTTGGCATTACTTCATAATGCCTATCGAGAAAAACACAATATTCCATTTCCCGAAGAGATTTTAGAAATCAGAAAAAAATATGGAGTCTCCCAAACCAAGATGTCCGATGTACTTGGCTTTGGAGCAAACACCTACCGCAATTATGAAAATGGTGATGTGCCACAATTAAACAATGCCAAACTAATTTCTTTGGCCGCCAAACCCTCAGGATTTATTGATCTGGTAAATGATTGCGATAGTTTAACTGAAAAGCAGAAAGAGAAGTATATAAAGAGTGCTAAAGCTGCGTATTCACATGATGTGAAACTTTTTAGCTGGTTGTTCAGGCATCAGAAGCCGAATGCGTTTACGGGCTATAGAGCACCTGATGTTGAAAAGTTAAATGCAATGATTGCTTTTATGGCTCTTAACTCTAACTTTTTTAAAGTTAAGATTTGTAAACTATTGTTCTACTCGGATTTTTGCCATTTTAAACAATATGGAAAATCCATAAGTGGAACATCCTATCAGGCAATTCCAATGGGACCGGTCCCTCATAGATACGGATCACTGTTTGAATTTGGTGCGGAAAAAGGTGCTTTTAGAATAGAGTTGGTCAAGTTTCCGGAAAGGGAAGGAGAAAGATTTATTTCAGAGGCGAATAGCGATGTGCTAAATGTTTTGACGGCAGAAGAGGAGAACACTCTTTCATTGGTGAAAGAATCTTTGGGCCCAATGAATACAGACGATTTAATAGAGATCTCCCACAAAGAAGCTGCCTGGTTAGAAAATAAGGATGAGCAAAATCTTATCGATTATAATTATGCTTTCAAATTGAAGCATCCGGCAATTTGAAAATTAGCACCCATCCCGCCCCCCCTCTAAAACCCCGTTACTGTCCCCTTGTTATACCAGTTAGCCGAATTTGTAACAGACACCTGTTGATGAACGTGAAGTTTTTGATCTGTTATTATTGTCCCGGCCTTCTCGTTACCCGCCAATAGTACCCGATTATTTTCTGCAGACAGATTTGCCCTGTCAGTGATACCTTCCGTAAAAGCAAAAAATGACATCAAAACAGCGATTACAAAAAGAGAAAAATTGATCTCTTTCAGAAAATCACCCCGTTCAAACTTACCCCATAAATAGTTCATCATCCCTTTTTTCTAAAGTAAAAGGCCTTACCCCGGCCTTGTATTCGCTTATCTTATTGCTAAATTTTTATCAATCTTCTCTATCCCTGTAACAAACTCCTTCTATTCACATCCTTCTTTTAGATAGCGGTTAACGTGCATAAATGAACCGCCGAGTCATGCAGTTTATACCCTTCTTCTTTATTACTAAGCGTATAAAAATCAGTTTTCTTTCAAAAGTGAAAAAAAGCATTTCAAATATTAGAAAAATTTAATATTTTGAGTTCAGGTTAAGATTCAATGACTATGAAAGACAGTAAAACCAAAGGTACAATTATCATCGTAGAAGACGACATGCTTCTCTCGCTCGTTGAAGGGCGTATTGTGGAGAAGCTGGGCTATCAGGTTGCTGCTAAAGCCATCAGGGGAGAAGAGGCCGTTAAGCTGATCAGAGAGCACAACCCCGACGTTGTACTCATGGACATTTCACTTAAGGGAGAGATGGATGGTATCGAGGTCATGACGAAAGTGCGGGAATTTTCGGACGTTCCGGTTATCTACCTCTCGGGCAATTCGAATAAACACAGCATGGCCAGGGCAAAAAAAACCGACTACATCGATTTCCTTGTAAAACCGATCAGTGCCGATGAGATGATTCAGCCGCTAAAAAAAGCGATGAAAAGAAAACGCGACAATAGCCTCAGTCACGCAAGTTAACCACTACCTTTCCTACTTGTTGTCCATTTAAAATCTTTTCAATCTCTGCGGGCAACTCCCCAAGTTTCAATACTCTTGCCGGTGAGTGAAGTTTGTTCGGTTTCCAGTCTGAGGCCAGCATTTTCCATATTCTCAGCCTGTCTTCCATCAGCGCAACTCCTGAATCTATTCCCATCAGGCTCACTCCTCTCAGAATAAACGGATAGACATTGGTATGAAGCTGATGCCCCAAAACATTGCCACAGCAGGTAATCACTCCGTTGTGCACCGCCTGCCGGATCACGGCATCCAGCATAAATCCTCCAACGGTATCTACTGCGGCAATCCATTTCCCGGTAAGAAGCGGATTATTGGGTACAGCCGTAATTTCATCACGGTGAATCACCCGGGCAGCCCCCAGCTCTTTTAAAAAATCAGCCTGATCGGTCTTACCGGTGGCTGCAAGCACCCCATAATTGAGATGGGCAAGCAGCGTAACTGCGAATGAACCCACGCCCCCGGTTGCTCCGGTAACCAGCACAATACCATCCTCAGGCATTACCTGTTGATTTACAATTTTTTCCACGCCAATGGCAGCCGTCAGCCCCGAAGTACCGATCATCATACTCTCCTTAAGCGACAAGCCCAATGGCAGCGGCACAATCCAGTCGCCGGGCACCGAGATGTATTCGCCAAATCCACCCGGTGTATTCATGCCCAGGTCATAACTGGTTACAATCACTTCATCCCCGGTTTTAAATCTGTTATCGTCACTCTTTACTATTACTCCGGCCGCATCAATACCGGGGGTAAAAGGATAGCTTTTGGTTACTGCTTTATTGCCTGAAGCCGAGAGCGCATCTTTATAGTTGAGGGATGAGTAGTGTACCCGGATCAAAACATCATGATCAGGAAGATCAGATGTATCCAGGGTTTTTACGGATTGTACAAAGGATCCGTTTTTCTCTTTGGCAACAAGCGCATTATAACGTTTGGATTCCATTTTTATAAAATCAGATTAGACAAACCATTTCTTAAGCCACTTGATTTTTGACTCATCATAGGGCGGGTATTTCAGGTCAGGGTCGGGCCAGAGCGGCTTCTTAAGCACGCCCTGTTTGCGGGTAAAGGTTTCAAAACTGTATTTGCCGTGATAGGACCCCATTCCGCTGCTGCCAACACCGCCAAAGGGCAGGTGGGGATTTCCGAGATGGGTGATTGTTTCGTTAAAACAACCCCCTCCAAAGGGTACTTGTTCAAGAATCAGATGTTGTAACTCCTGCTTCTCAGTAAAAAGGTAGAGTGCCAGCGGTGCAGGTCTGGCCGTAAGCTGTTCAACAATTTCAGATTCATTTTTGTAGGAAAGTACGGGTAAAAGCGGCCCGAAAATCTCTTCCTGCATGATCGGGTCATCCCATTTGGCGTCAATAATGGCGGGCTCAATAAACAACGTTTCCCTGTTGGTGCTTCCGCCAAATATCACATTTGATGATTCGAGTAAACCCTTTAACCTGTCAAAATGATCTTCATTGATAATACGGCTGTAGTTGGAGCCGGTCACGTAATCATTCTTAAAAAAGGTGTTTAAAACCTCTTTACTCTTCTCTATAAATTGCTCTTTTACCGATTCGTGAATCAGTACAAAATCGGGAGCTACGCAAGTCTGCCCGGCATTGATGGTTTTGCCCCACCAGATTCTCTTTGCGGAAACGTCCAGATTCGCATCATGATGAACAATAGTGGGGCTTTTGCCGCCCAGTTCCAGATTAACGGGTATGAGTTGTTCAGCGGCAGCTTTCATCACAATTTTCCCGACCCGCGTGCTGCCCGTAAAGAAGATTTTATCGAACGGTTGAGAAAGCAACTCTTGGGTTTCATCTACAGCCCCTTCCACAACTTTAAAAACCCGGCTTTCAAAATAGTGATCAGTAAGTTTTGCCAGCAGTGCAGAGGTATGAGCTGAAAGTTCAGATGGTTTAAGGATCACTGTATTGCCGGCTGAAAGAGCTCCAATAACAGGCATCAGGGCCAAATGAATGGGGTAGTTCCAAGCTCCAATTACCAGTACGGTTCCAAACGGCCGATTGTAGATCACGCTCTTTGACGGGAATACCGCAATGGAACCACTCACGGATTCCGGCTTCATCCATTTTGCAAGGTGTTTTAAATGAAAATCAATTTCGTGCAGAAGGGTATATATCTCTGTTGCAAAAGCCTCTACATACGGTTTGCCAAAATCCTGAGCAACAGCATTGCAAAGGGCTTCCTCATTTTCTGAAACAAGATCTCTCAGAAGCTTCAGGCAGCGCGTGCGATCTTCATGAGTACGCAGAACTCCCTGGCTGAAAGCCGTTTTTTGATTTTTTACCGAGTCTGAGATGTTCATTCTGAATTTGGTTTTCGTCCTTTAAATGAGTCCATGGATTTATAAACACCCAAAACATTTCCGGCAAACCAGTCAAATAAGAAAGAGGGTAGCACGGCTTTCAATAATGGGACAAACCGCACGATAAAGGGTGCTTTAATCTCCTCTTTCCCGGCGGCGATGCCTTTCAGCATTTTATCTACAATGTCATCAGTTTTCAGAATAGGAGTCAAAAAAGGAGCTTTTACACCATCAAACATCCCGGTATCAATATAGCTTGGAATCACAGTGGTAACATGGATACCCGTTTTAAGCTTCTTCATTTCGATGCGCAGGGATTCAGCCCACCCATGAACACCCCATTTACTTGATGCATAAACACTCATTCTGGGATTTCCAATATATCCGGATGCAGAGCCGAGATTTACAATATGGCCGGATCCTCTTTCAATCATTTCATTGATAAAGGCACGAACCACATACATACTGCCTTCCGTGTTGATGACGATGGTATTTCTAATATCATCGTATGTGTGTTCATGAAACATTTTGCCAATCACAACACCTGCACAGTTAATAATGATATCGGGTAATAGATTCTGCTTCATGCATTGATCGCTTGCAATCACAATTCTTTGAGGGTCTGAAATATCCACATTAGCAATATGTACTTCAGCCCGATCTCCAATCTGCAGTTTTAAATCGCTGAGAAGCTGTGGGTTTCTGTCCCACAATACTAACTTCACATCAGCCACTTCCGATACTTTTTCTGCAAATCGTTTACCTATGCCGCTGGCCGCACCGGTAATCAAAATCGTTTTTTTATGGTAGTACTCTTTTTTATTCATATATCTTTAAATCATACGAAAAAAGAGCACGTTGATGAAATTGTTTTGTTGAAACCGGTTGTTTGTTTCTGACACACTGAATCACGTATTTTGTAAGACTTTAAAACCTGAACTTATTGTAACTATGAAATATTTTTACTCTGCTGCACTCTACGCGTTTTTACTTCTATTCGTATCAGGCTGTCAATCAGATGTTGACCGCGCCGCTGAGTCCATTACCGAACAATCTTTGCTGAGTCATATTGAAGTTCTATCGTCCGACGAGTTTGAAGGACGTGCGCCGGCAACGCGCGGCGAGGAGCTGACAATTGAATATCTTGTAAATGAACTCGAATCGATCGGAGTTCAGGCGGGAATGCCGGATGGCTCCTATATCCAGGAGTTTCCGCTGCTTGGGCAGGTGGTTGACCGCGAATCTGCCCGTTTCACCATTCGCCGGGGCGGTCAGGTTGCTGAGAGGCTGGAATCACACGCAGACTTTATGGCGTGGCCAAGCAACGAAGAGGAGCGTGTGCAGATCCGAAATGCAGAGGTGGTCTATGTGGGTTATGGAATCCAGGCGCCGGAATTTGAATGGGACGATTACAAAGATGTGGATGTTGAAGGGAAGATCCTGGTCTATAAAAACAGTGATCCTTCACACGATCCCGAAATATTTGACGGGGATTCCCGGCTCTATTACGGGCGCTGGAGCTATAAATTTGAAAAAGCAGAAGAGATGGGAGCTCTTGGGGCCATCATCATTCACACCACTCCTACTGCAGGCTACGGCTGGTCGGTAGTGGAAAACAGCTGGGGGCGTGAGCGGTTTACCCTGAAGAGTGGAGACGACGCAAATGGTGACCGCCCGGAATTTAACAGCTGGCTTACCGAAGAGAGCAGTGAAAAACTTTTCAGCCATGCCGGGCTTGATCTGCATGAAATGCTTAACGCCGCTGCAGACCGCGATTTCAGCCCCGTAACGCTGAGCGGAGTCACGCTTGATCTGGACTTGACGTCAGAATACAGCGATATGTCATCGCGCAACGTGATCGGGATGATTGAAGGCACTGACCCCGAACTGAAAGATGAATATGTGATCTTCTCAGCACACCACGACCACCTCGGCAAAGATGGTGACGTGATATACAACGGGGCCTGGGATAACGCTTCGGGAACAAGCTCTGTGCTTGAAATTGCTAAAGCGATGAAGCAGATCGAAAATGACCTGCGGCGCTCGGTGCTCTTTATGTTTGTTGGTGCCGAGGAGATGGGCCTGCTGGGATCACGATATTGGTCACAAAATCCCACGGTTCATCCCGGAAAAGTATCCGCCAATTTTAACCTCGACAGCATGCAGATTTTCGGCGAAACGCGGGATATGGTTCTGGTGGGTTACGGCCGGAATACCATTGGCGACATTTTGGAGAAGCACGCCGAAGCGGAAGGGCGCTATGTGGTGCCCGACCAGCAGCCGGAGCAGGGTTTCTTTTACCGTTCCGATCATTTCTCCTATGCGCGAGTTGGCATACCTGCGCTCTATCCCAATCCGGGGAATGATTTTATCAACAAACCGGACAACTGGGTGGAAGTAACCGACAGCGTGCGCACAGCCAATTACCACGCGCCGGGCGACGAAATTAACGAATACTGGGATATGGCCGGCATGGAAGCCGATACCCGGCTCATTTTCCGTACTGCGGTTGATGTCATTAACCGCAATGAAATGATGGAGTGGTACCCCGGCGATGAGTTTGAAGCCACTCGTTTACAGATGCTTGAAGAGGCGCAATAATCTTTATCACTGCTTCACGAAAAGATTTTAATTTGCAATGCTAAGGGATATTGACAGTTATGGATATTAAAATCTGGTTGAAAAAGTACCATCTTATCATTGTGTACGGCGTTACGATTCCGCTGATCATGGCTTTTTCATCAATTTATGAAAAAGATGTTTACCGGCTTTACAATCAGGATGGGGAAATAGTGTCATACAGTGAGTTGTTAGACCTGGCCCTGGAAAGTGAAGTTACCTTTTTTGGTGAGCTTCACAATAGTGCCATTGCACACTGGCTGCAGTATGAATTAGTCAGAGATGCTGCAGAAGATGCGTCGGCATCCTTGATGATTGGGATGGAAATGTTTGAACGCGATCAGCAGATTCTGATTGATGAGTATTTTGCAGGAAAAATCAGCCAAAACAGTTTCGAAAATGAAGCGAGGCTGTGGAATAATTACAAGACTGATTACAAACCCATAGTAGAGTTTGCCAAATCAAATGGAATTGCCCTGATTGCAACAAATATTCCCAGGCGCTACGCATCGGCAGTATATTCAGGGGGGCTGGAAGTACTTGATTCTCTGAGTACTGAGGCAAAAAAATGGATAGCCCCTTTACCTGTAGAGGTAGATGTTGAGCTGCCGGGGTACAAGAATATACTGGAGGCTGCTCATGGTCATGGAGGTGCTAACCTGATCTATTCTCAAGCCATTAAAGACGCCACAATGGCCCACTCCATTCTATCCACAATGGAAGAGGGTTCCAGGTTTATCCATGTAAACGGGTCCTATCATTCCAACAACTACGAAGGAATTATATGGTATATCACCAGGGAAAAGGATGATTTGAAAATACTGACCATCAATACCATAACCGTCGAGGACGTGAACCGGGTTGATCGGGAGAAGCTGCAGGCATCCGACATCACGCTGGTTGTATCTTCCCGCATGACAAGAACGTTTTAAACCAACTCCATCAGTCTCAATACTCACTACCCGATATTTAATACTCAACTATGAGCCACTCACAATTTCCATACTCACGTCCACGCCGCCTTCGGATATCAGAAAATGTACGAAGCATGGTTGCGGAGCACTCTCTGTCTGTAAATGATTTTATCGCTCCGCTTTTTGTGATGGAAGGCAGTAAAGAGAAAGTGGAAATACCCTCCATGCCCAATTACTACAGGTTCACACAGGATACGTTACTGAAGGAGGTGGAGGAGATTCAGAAACTGGGAATTCCATCCGTTCTGCTGTTTGCAAAAGTGCCCAATGAGAAAAAGGATAATGAAGGAACCGAGGCCCTCAATCCGAAAGGGTTGATGCAGGAAACGGTTCGGGCCATTAAAAAAGAGTTTCCTGACCTGGTAGTTATGACCGATGTGGCAATGGATCCATACAGCAGTTATGGTCATGACGGAATTGTAAAAGAGGGACAGATTTTAAATGACGAAAGTGCGGAACTGCTTGCCAAAATGGCGGTGAGCCACGCAGAGGCCGGTGCCGATTTTGTTGCGCCATCCGATATGATGGATGGCCGGATTCTGCTGATGCGGGAGGCGCTTGAAGAGATGGGTTATGTGAACACCGGTATCATGGCCTATAGCGCAAAGTATGCGTCAAGCTACTACGGCCCGTTTCGGGATGCCCTCGATTCCAAGCCCGGTTTTGGTGATAAAAAAACGTACCAGATGGACCCTTCAAACGTTACAGAAGCGGTAAAAGAGGCAGTTTCAGACGAACAGGAAGGGGCTGATATTATCATGGTAAAACCCGGCCTTCCTTACCTGGATGTGGTTCGCGCGGTGAAAGAGTCGGTACATTTGCCGGTTGCGGTTTACAATGTGTCCGGTGAATATGCCATGATAAAAGCCGCCGCAGAGAAGGGCTGGCTGAATGAAAAAGAGGCCATGATGGAGGCCCTGATTGCCTTTAAGCGTGCCGGTGCAGATTTAATCGCAACCTATTTTGCCAAAGATGCGGCACGATTGTTGTAATAGTCCTATAGTCCCCCTTAGAAGGGGGGATGTCCTCCGGAGTGTTGAACCAAAGAGGAGTTGATTTATTGTAATGCGTGCTAGTCGTCCCCTCTTGCCCCGTAGGGATGCCTATGGCAAGAGGGGCTCCGAGCGCTCCTCTTTTATACCGCGAAGCGAAACGATTCCCACGAAGTGATTTAGGGGTGTGTTTAGCGAGGGCAAGTAATCTGAAAAAAAACCTGGACTATATCAACGCTCCGTACACACCCCTTTTGAAAGAATATTCAATTAACTAAACAAGTAAGTACTTATAAACATGAAAAGAGTTCTATTATTTCTTGGTACCAACCTTGCTATCATCGTGGTTGCAAGTATTACCCTGAACCTGCTGGGTGTGGGTTCGTTTTTGGATGAAACCGGAACCAACCTGAATCTGCAGGCTCTGCTGATCTTCTGCTTTGTATTTGGAATGCTGGGGTCCGGCATCTCGCTCCTTCTTTCTAAGAAGATTGCAAAATGGAGCATGAAGGTTCACATTATCGATAAGCCCCGGAACTCCCAGGAGGAGTGGCTGTTCAGAACCATTGAAAAGCAGTCTAAGGAAGCGGGAATTGGCATGCCTGAAGTGGGCATCTTTGAGGCCCAGCAGGCCAATGCATTTGCAACCGGTGCAAACCGGAACAAAGCGCTGGTTGCCGTTAGCAGCGGTATGATGCAGCGCTTTAACCGAGACGAAATTGAAGCCGTTCTGGGTCATGAAGTGGGCCACGTTGCCAATGGCGACATGATCACTCTGGCTTTAATCCAGGGTGTAGTTAACACCTTTGTGATGTTCCTGGCCCGAATTGTGGGATTTGCAGTAGATCGTGTAATCCTCAAAAACGAACAGGGTCTCGGAATCGGTTATTTCATAACCACGATCATTGCCGAGATTGTGCTCGCCATATTGGCTTCGACCATTGTATTCTGGTTCTCCAGGAGGCGTGAGTTTGTGGCCGATGAGGCCGGCGCACGTTTGGGCAGCCGCCAGGGTATGATTGGTGCTCTTCAGCGGCTGAAGGCCGAATCAAACGTTCCGAATCAGTTGCCCGAATCGATGCAGGCATTTGGCATTACCGGCGGCAAGCGAAAAGGCCTGAAGGCCTTCTTTATGACACACCCGCCCCTGGAAGACAGGATTGCGGCGTTACAGAATATGAGCGACTGATCGCGGATTTCTGGATTGCGCGGATTTAGATGGATTTCGCAAATTAAATAAAATACAATGCTAAGAAATCCCCTCCTTTCTAAGGAGGGGACAAAGGGGTGGTTGAGTAGAGCATCCGTATGATTTTACTGCAATAACTCTTATCAACGATTTCTAACCACCCCCAACCCTTTGAAAGGAGGGAAATTATTTCTCACTACTTGATACTCAATACTAACTAACCATGCTTCTAAACAAAAGCGAATATCTATTCAACAGGGCACAGAAATTTATACCGGGCGGGGTGAACTCTCCGGCGCGGGCGTTTAAATCGGTGGGGGGCATTCCGGTCTTTTTTAAAAAGGCGAAGGGGTCGGTTATCACTGATGAGGATGGAAACGAATATATCGACTATGTGGGGTCATGGGGGCCGATGATTCTGGGTCACGCCTATCCGCCGGTGGTGAAAGCTGTTCAGGACGCCTCGTTCAACTCCACCTCTTTCGGCGCGCCAACCGAACTTGAGATCGATATGGCCGAACTGGTTCAGAAAATGGTTCCCAATGTGGATCGGGTCCGCATGGTGAACTCAGGTACAGAGGCGTGCATGAGTGCAGTTCGTGTGGCCCGGGGCTATACAGGCAGGGAGAAGATCATCAAGTTTGAAGGGAACTACCACGGACATGGCGATGCCTTTCTGATCAAAGCCGGCAGCGGCGCGCTCACGCTGGGTCAGCCGAGCAGCCCGGGTGTAACCAAAGGTACAGCCAAAGATACACTGAATGCTGACTACAACGATCTCGATAGCGTCGAGAAGCTCCTCAAAAAGAATAAGGGCAATGTAGCGGCGATTATCCTGGAGCCGGTAGCCGGCAATATGGGATGTATTCCTCCTCAGCCCGGTTTTCTTGAGGGGTTAAGAAAACTGTGTGACAAGCACGAAACCGTTCTCATTTTTGATGAGGTTATGACCGGTTTTCGCCTGGCCAGAGGGGGTGCGCAGGAGAGGTTTGACGTGTGGGCTGATCTGGTCACCTTCGGCAAGATTATCGGCGGAGGCCTTCCGGTAGGGGCATTTGGCGGTAAGAGAGAGATTATGGATGTAGTGGCGCCGGTTGGCCCGGTTTACCAGGCCGGTACGCTCTCGGGCAATCCGCTGGCGATGAGTGCCGGACTTGCTCAACTGAATGCGCTCGAAAAACATCCCGAATACTATGTGGAGCTGGAGGAGAAAACAGAATACCTGGAAAAACGATTACGGAATTTGCTGAATGGACACGAAATCGATTTTGATATGCACCGGGTGGGGTCTATGGTCAGCATCTTCTTTACCACAGAGGTTGTAACCAATTTTAAAACAGCCAATACAACGAATCAGGAATTTTTCAGGCACTTCTTCCACGAAATGCTGAATCGCGGTATCTATCTGCCGCCATCTCCTTTTGAGAGCTGGTTTTTAGCCAACTCGCTTACGTATGAGATGCTGGATAAGACACTGGCAGCAGCGGATGAGGCGTTGGGTGTTGCGAAATTGAAGGCCACAAAGTAGATATCAGGACGGGGATTTTTTTCGGGAGCTACCGATCAGGCGTCTTACTATTGAACCTTGGATTGTGATGCGGCAAACCAACACCGAAGGTGTTGAAGGTGATTAGCCCCGTGCGCAGCTCGGGGTTAAGAGTGCGAAGCCCATCAACCCCGAGGCAGGATTTTGATCAGCGCTGTAATTTATTCGAGGGGTAGCGGGAAAGATCGGTTGGTGTTCCGAGTTGCCCGATAAAGGATGGATTGCATGACAGGATACTGGATTTATCTCTCGATTTTTGGCTATGGCCCGAAATCCTGTGGACTGTGGACCAACCTCCGATTCTGTTTCGTGGTTTTACATGAATTGATGCGGAGGTTTAGGGTGGGTGGCCGCCGAACCCGTGGCGTTGCCACGGGCTGTGATATGACGCGCCTTCAGCGCTTGGGTTAAGAAGCCTATTTACCCCCATTGCGTTTGCACTTAGAAGTGTTCTTTTGCATCTATGCGGGCCCTTGACGTTCATTGTAAGAAAATCCTTAAAAAGCACCTCATCAACCTGCCTGCATCTTCTTCATGAAATGTTTATTCAAAGAGGCTATCTTGACCGGTCTTTAA
>REDT01000110.1 GCA_007693295.1 Balneolaceae bacterium | reverse complement strand
CGTACACCTGCTGAAACACATCCGCAAACTGCTCAATGGAGAGTTTGGTCACCGCGTATGGACTGAGCGGCTTGCCGATCCGGTTTTCCACTTTGGGCAGCTCCTTGCTGTCGCCATAGGTGCTGGAGCTGCACGCCAGGACCACCCTCTCCACACCGTTTTCAACGGCCGCGTGCATCACATTAACCGTACCCAGGATATTTACCTCAGTGGTACGCATCGGGTTTTCGATAGAGCGGGGAACAGAACCCAGTGCGGCCTGGTGAGTTATTTTATCAATACCCTTTGTTGCATTCAGGCAAACCTGGTAGTCGCAAATATCCCCCTCCATAAACTCGAACTTCGGATGGGATTCAAACTCCTTGATGTTTTCATAGTAACCGTTGCTCAAGTCATCCAGCACCCTAACAAGCGATACGCGGTCATCCTTTGTGAAGTGTTCTACCAGATTACTGCCGATAAATCCGGCTCCCCCGGTAATCAATAACTTTATTGAGTTTTTCTCTTTCTTCTGATTCAACTTATTTTTTTCTCCGTTTTCATAGTATTCAGTCTTCAGCACTGAAAGTAGAGCTTTTGGAAGAAAGGTTCAGATTTTTATCGAGAGATATAGTAACAACCTTGCGGCGGCCACGCCTCAAGCGTGATCCTGAAGTGTCTTTTTTTAATGCAGAAATAGAATCTTAATGCCCATTCGTCTTGCGGACAAACATGCGGTAAATAGTAAGCCAGATGATTTGAAAGTCCAATAAAAGGCTGGACTTTTCAGTATATATGAGATCATAATCAAGACGTTTTCTCATTTTATGTTCATCGAGTGTACCGCCTCGAAACCCATTTGCTTGGGCAAGCCCGGTAACGCCGGGCGCTAAGATGTACCGGTAATAGTGGTCGTCAAAAATTTCATCCCAATATCTGCACTCATCTACAGTATAGGGCCTTGGACCAACAAGACTCATTTGCCCCTGAAGTACATTTAGTATTTGAGGAAGTTCATCAAGATTCATTTTTCGAAGAAACTGCCCAAACTTGAATATACGCTGATCTCCCTTCTCTGTTATAACAGGCTCACCATTTTTGGATTTCATTTCAATAAAATGCATTGTACGGAATTTATAACAGGTAAATGATTTACCAAAAAGGCCTATCCTTTTTTGTTTAAAAATAACAGGGCCCGGTGATGCTATTTTAATTCCAAGAGCAATAAAGGGAAAGAGAAATGTAAAAATCAGAAATCCTGCGGTGCCTAAAATAACATCAGTCAATCGTTTTCCGTAAAATCCTTTTTTTGTCAGTTCATCATATCGGGTCTCTAGTTCAATTCGTCGATTTTCGCCAGGACTTTTTACTTCTCTCCATAAACGAACGTTTTGCCGGCTTTGTGCGGTAGAGTTTAGAGCTGTTTTCAAAACGTGCTTACTATTATTTTGTAGGTGTATTTTTTTTGCAAAGGGCTTCCAACAGCTAAATGTAACATGATTTTACCTTATTAACAATTCATTATACATATGACTATCTGTTTAATTATCAAATTCATTAAAAAAGCGGTTTCATTGATAATTATTTAAATTAGAGCCCAATAAATATATAGAATCAAACTTGAAAATCGATATAAATCAAGCTACTGTTTCACAAAAAGAACTAAATTTGAATATTCAAGTGAGTATTATTGATTTGTAACCTTACTATTTTTTAATACAATCCAACATCTGACTGTACCTATTAATTATTTAGATTTATTGCTTAAACATTTCTCAAATCATTCGCCTACAACTGTTTTTGACAGGTGTTTAAAACCTCAATATTCTCTTTACTTCCTCAGTTTTCTGAACCTGAAACCTTAAGCATAAAGATTTCAGGTTCTTCAAGTTTTGGATTAAGGAGTGATGAAAGAAGAATTTGTTACATAAAAAATATCTCCTACTAAATAAGCTTTGAAAACTTATTTTTTGACGTAATTAAAAAGCGTTCAAGCGTTAGACTTTTATCTCCTTTCTGATGCCTTTCACAATTCGTTTTCATCTTCTCTTTAATTTTTATCTAAGTAAGAATTTCCAGCTTCAATTAACTTGCAACTTTCACTAGTTATCCGAAAGTAATGGGTCAAATATATAACCTATTTTTTTTCGATATTCTTCCATCATGAGAACGAGTTTATCATCTGCTGCCATTTTACTCCTGACGCGAATCTCTCTTTCAGCCTTCGTAATTTTATCATTGCAGGGCTATCTGAATGCTGTTGAGGCTCAGCCCCGGGCGACCCTCAAGGGCTGGGAGAGTAATCTCAGGCTCACCATCAAGGACCGGTCCAACAATTTTGGCGGGTTTTATTACGACAGAGGACTTTTCAGGCCGGTGACTCAGGAAATGAGTCCGGAGTACGATTTGGACATCTTTACCTATCAGTTTAGTCATTTTGATGATTATGAGTGGCACCAATTCGATAACGGATTCAGAACCACGGTGGGAAGCCTAAACACCCCCGTATTTGCCGTTCAAAGCGAATTCAAGAGCAGCCTCAACACCTCTGATAACGGCATGTTTACAATTATGGCCTATCAGCAGGAGGATCTCAGGGCAAAGCGCGGTCTGTTTTTGCTGGGATACACGCATCAATTAGGGCAGCAGCACCGGGTGGGTGTTTCTCACACTCTCGGGCAGCAAAAGACCGACCTGGATGCTACATTCTCTTACATGTTCGGAACGGAGGAGACCGGATGGATTACGGCGGAGGTTACCCTGCTCGACTGGGCCAACAACTTTGTGAGTGAACTCTCCACGGAGCGGCAGAGCGAATTTGAGATCCGCCACTCATACTCCCGAAAACCCTACCTGTTCACGCTTCGGCTGGAGAGCCCGCAACTCTGGATCTTCCGCGGAGAAGCGGTAGCATCATTTCAGCCCCAAAGCAGGGCTGAAGTTTCAAGAAGGGATTTTCCTGAAGAGAACTTCCTGCTTCAGGATTGGGTGAACTACCAGGGAGCGCTGTTGGAGGCGGTTTTTCCCGGTGGAACCGCAGGTATCATCTACCAGCGCACTTTTGCAAGAATGCAAAGAGAGCCCGCCGCGGGATCGGAATATGAACTGGATTACGGCAATCGTCAGGTGCAGCAGCGTGCCGGCCTTTATCTCACCTACAAATGGAGAGACTTCGGCATCGAGCAGTGGTTCTGGATTGAGCGAAACAGAGATCAGCAGTTTGATGAAAATCCGGATGCTTACGTAGAGCAGGATCCATTTGTCCGTTTCTATGACAGGCGCCCTGACATGTACCCATTTGATTTTAACGAAGTGAGAAGATTCAATAAAACCAGGCTCTATTATGCACCGGTTGATAGATCCTTTTCGATATTTCTTGAGCACAATGGGGATTGGCGCACTCCTGCTTTTGACGGTCAATCTTCAACTGTAAGGGGGGTGAGCTATCGCAATTACTATCACAATCAAATTGTTGAGAGAAATGAACGGCTTACCCTGGGTTTTGGCTTTCAATTCTCTGAACATGCAAAATTAACGCTGGGAGCATCTTTGGATCTTGACGGTGATCTAATCAATGGTTTTGAAATTGAAAGAGAAAACGCAGACCGGGCCATTTTTGACGGCGGCTTTGGGCGGTTGCAGATTACGTGGTAGATCAAGGCGCAGGGCTGAGGGCTCAGGGCGCAGGGCTCAGGGCGCACGGTTCACGGTTCACGGTTCACGTTAAAGGTTACACGTTTAACGTTCAACGTTTCAACATTCAACGTTCAACTGCCCAAACAAACCCCGGTAATTCACGGCGGTGTGGCTGTTGAGCGAACACCGCCGTGTGCCGTGGTTTTACCTCGAATTCAAGTTACTTAATCAGCACCATCGATCGTGTTTTTACGTATCCCGGG
>REDT01000128.1 GCA_007693295.1 Balneolaceae bacterium | reverse complement strand
GCGGATTTCTTCAGCAATTCGAACAGCATGAGGGTTTGCTTATCGGTGATGTGCGAAACGTCCAACAAGCTGAATATTGAGATCAGGTTGCCAACGGGAGCCCTCAGGTCGTGAGACGTGGTGTAGTTGAGATGCTTTAACAGGTTGTTGTCGTTGCTTAATTCTGAGAGCAGCTGATTTCGTTCGGCCTCGTGTTTCTTCTTATGGGTGATGTTTTTGGCAATGGCATAAATCAGCTCCACATCGTTGACCGGTATCGAGGTCCAGGCAAACCAAACCACGTCGCCCTGTTTCGTGATATAGCGGTTCTCAAAGTTTGTGAGAGGCTTTCCATGCAGGATAGGGTCACGGGTTCTGCGGGTGATCTCTTTGTCGTCAGGGTGCTGAAAGTGGCTGATCGGTTTTGCAAGGAGCTCTTCCTCACTGTAGCCCAGCACCTTACATACGGCGGGATTTATCCTTCTGAAGTATCCGTCAAAGCCGGCAATACAGAGCAGGTCGTGCGATAGATCGAAAAAAGGGGCTAAGGAGTAGTCCGTCTGAACGTCCAGATCATTGCCATTATCCAAGGTCATATGTTTTATTTGGCGGGTCATAAATAATGCTACAGAAAATTAGAAGAATCTAATAAATGGGTGCGTTATTACCTAATTTTAAAGAAAAATCTGTACTCAGTTGTAAATGAGCAGCAGCATCTGCTCAGTGCCGGTCAGATCGCGGTCAATGTTTGAAGTTGAGTGAATACGGGAGAGTTCAGTTCGAAATTTTATAAATTACTTAAAACATTGAGTCTGGATAATGGCTTCCTGAAAGAGAAATAGCTTTACAACCTAAACAAAGATTCCCACGGGTAAAATTATGGGAATTGGAATTAATTAAGCAATAGCTTAACTTATGAAGCGTAATGCAATCAAAATAAAGCAATCAAGTAACGGCAAAAGATGCATTGCTGTTGATGAGGAGAATGCCGTAAAACTGCTCGAATTCTTTACACAGAATAAACGATATCAAAAGAAATTCAATCATATATGCGATTTGATCCTCGGGAATCACGTTAACCGCGAGCTTTACGATAAGGAAGAGCCGGACGATAAAAGTAAAGGTGTGCGGGCAATGAAATTCTTTAAAGGGCAGGACAATGCCAGAGTCTATTGCAAAGAAGTGACCCTGAAAGACAAAACATTTGTTGTAATTGCAGCCGAAGTTCTGGAAAGAAAAAAGCAGACTAAATTGACTCACAAAGAACTGAACATCATACATCGGGTAGCAGGTTATGAGTACAAAAAAATCAAATAGTGCAGAACAGATACGAAGCGAGTTTCAAAAACTGTTTGAAAAATCCCCGGCTGAGCAGGTGGAACACCGGGCTCAAATACTTTCTTACATTTTTCTTAGCGAAGCTCAGAAAGCGATGGACCGCATGGGCTGGACCCGCAAGCAACTGGCTGAGGAGATTGGAACGTCAGCCAGTTATCTGACGCAGCTTTTTCGGGGAGACAGGATGCTTAACCTTAAAACCATTGCGAAAATCGAAGCTGCATTGGCAATCCAATTTAAGGTGACTGTCACATCGGGTATGGGTGATGATTCTGATAAGCCAATTGATTATCGAAACAGAAAAGAATTGGAGTTTGACAGATCACAAGTGAATGAACCATAAATTTGTAAGAAACAGACCACCGTGGGCGTAAACAGATCGCCAATGAGCCGGGTGTTGGCTCCGCAGCCGGTGCACCTGTTGTTGGGTGCGTTCTGTTGGTGAGCCGGAGGCTACGTTCGGCAATCAAAAAGGTTAAAACAAAAGCTGAGCTGTTGATATTGGAGAGTTATGAGGAGAGTCGAATCATTGAACAGCCCTAAGGGAATATTCCTTTCTCGTCCTGATATTGATTATTACTGTGCAAGCGTGAAATAAAAATATTGTTTATTTATTTCTAAAAATTGTTATTTTTAACAATAAATAGAAATAAAATATATGACCTACCTTGAATTTAAAGACGCACTGCAGAAATTTCCGGTCTTTTCAGTCCGCGAAGTTGAAAAGCATTATCCCGGATTTGATAGTCGCAGGCTGGTAGAATGGCAGCAGAAGGGCTACATCCAAAAATTACGGAATCGATACTATCGGTTTACGGATCAAGAGATAAATGAAGGGTATCTATTCTATTGTGCAAATGAAATTTACAGTCCATCGTACGTATCCCTGGAATCAGCCTTGTCCCTATATGGATTTATACCGGAAGGAGTTTTTCAAATTACTTCTTGTACTACGCTAAAAACAAATGCCTTTGAAACACCGATAGGTCACTTTTCATATCGGAGCGTAAAATCGGATCTGTTTTTCGGCTACCATCTTCAGCAGTGGAACGATCATCACTATGCTATAGCCGGCCCGGAAAAAACAATCCTTGATTACCTGTACCTGCACAATGAAATTGAGAATTTTGAAGATTTTGAAAGCCTGCGGTGGAATGCAGCTGAAATAGTAAATCGTATATCTATGGAAAAGTTGGATGCGTATGTCAATCATATTGGTTCCAAAGCGCTAAAGTCCCGGGTAAACCATCTAAAAAACTATTTGAATGCTAACACTTGATGAAATTCAATCTTTCTATTCCGAATCGTTACACAGGTATCCAAAATTTCTGCTGAGGGAGTATCTGCAGTATAAGATTTTGGAGATCATTTATGAAAGTCCGCACGCCAATGGTCTCTGCTTTCTTGGTGGTACCTGCCTTCGAATCGTTCATGGTAACCGCCGCTTTTCTGAGGATCTTGATTTTGATAATCTTTCCCTGAGTGAAGCTGATTTTGAAAACGTAGCCGGGGCCATAGAAAAAGAGCTGACAAGAGAAGGGTTTGAAACCGAAATGAAAACCGTAATTAAAGGGGCCTGGCACTGCCATGTAAGGTTTCCGGGCCTGCTATATGAGAAAGGCTTATCCGGCCACAGGGAAGAAAAGATCCTCATTCAATTAGATACCGAATCACAGCATTTTGATTATGAACCGGAACGATTAATACTTAATCGTTTTGAGGTATTTACCACTATTTTGACCACACCGTTGCCTTTACTGATGGCTCAAAAATTGTATGCCGCCATCAACAGGACAAGAAATAAAGGGAGAGACTTTTTTGACCTTGTATTTCTGATGAGCCGTAATATTCAACCGGATTATAACTACCTGGAAGAGAAAATTTCCGTATCTGATTCCGAAGCTTTAAAAAATGTGCTGCTGGAGAAGTGCCGGCAGTTGGATATGGATGAGATGGCCAGGGATGTGGAGCCATTTCTATTCAAACCGACGGATAGAAAAAAAGTTGAACAATTTGAAGCTGTTGTGCAGCAATATGCTTTTTGAGGGGTTCTCAGTTCCACGAAATTAAGAATGGATGAGGGCATTAGGGATCTTAAACCGGCAGAACAGTTAGGTTCAGGAGTGCCGCGAAATTTTGGTTATTTCCACAGAGACGGTTTTACCTTTTTAGACAATTTTTTGCGAATGGCTTTCCCAGCTCTTGAAGTGGAGTATTTTGAAGCTACCCCACAGGTCTCCCTTCAAGTTGATCAGCTGGTAAAGAAAATTGAAAAAAGATCGGCCGGCAGTCTCCACCCAACTCGATATTTGCTCCGTGGAAGACCACCGTGGGCGTAAACAGATTGCCTTTAAGTCAGCTGTTGGCTCCGCAGCCGGTGCACCTGTTGTTAGGTACGTTCTGTTGGTGAGCCGGAGGCTACGTTCGGCAATCAAAAAGGTTAGAACAAAAGCTGAGAGATCGTTCGTGCCGTACGGCACTTACCGGAATACTGTGATTTCTGACCCCGGGTTGCATCCGGGGCTATCATATCGGCTATCCGCAAGCGGATTCTCCTTAGATCCCCACGGGAGAAACAGCG
>REDT01000228.1 GCA_007693295.1 Balneolaceae bacterium | reverse complement strand
CCCATGGTTTTGAGCATCCAGTCGGGCAGGGGTTTTTTCTTTTTGCGTTTTTTGATGTTGAGATACCAGCCCAGATTTTTTAGCAGCGGCAGCTTATGTGCCTGAACAAATTCTATAAGCGTGCCATCCGGATCTTCAATGTATGAAAACCGTCCGGCAGCTTCTCCCATATCGAAGGTGTTTGCGCTGTCTACGGTAAATGAGTAACCCAGGCCGGAACAGAGCTCTTTGAGCCTGTCCATGTTGTTGACGTCAAAACAGACGTGTATAAAGCCAAGGTCACCCCAGTAGCGGTGTTCAAAAATCTTACGGGGTTCCCGGTCGAGATCCTGGATCAGTTCAATATCAATGTGGCCAAAAAGCCGGCTGAAAGCTCCTTCATCTTTTTGAGGTTTTCTCAGTAGCACCCTGCGATAATGGATACCCGGTTCAAGGTCGCTGAAGGTTCCTGACTGATTATAGACGGTTTCTGAAAATCCGAGTGCTGATGAATAGAGAGGCAGTGCTTTATCGATATTGCTTACTCCAATAATAACACCGCAAACCCCACCTGTTGACTGTTTTCTTTCGCTAAACCAGGAGTTCCCCTCAACCACCTGAAATAGATTTTGATAAGGGTCTTTCACCCAGAGATGTTCTGTTTTGTCGGGTGCGATTTGGCGGGTAGAGACTCCCGAAAGACTATTTTCTTTGTAGTGTAAGAGTGTGCTCTGCACACTTCGGCACTTAATTTTTACCGCATTGATACCCAGATCTCCAATGCGGTGTTCGAATGCGCATGCGCGCGGTTCTCTGCTTTTGAATTGCCAGATTTCAAATCCGCCGCCTCCGTTCATATTGAGTGCCAGTACAGCTCTGCGGGAATGTACTTCATTACCGGTGTATTGCCTCATCAGTTTGGCTTCGGCCTCATCATCAAAAACTGGCACATCGGTACCAAAGGCTGTTCTGTACCACTTCCACGCTTCGTCAATATCGGATACTCCAATACCAACCTGTTGTATGCCGGTGAGAATTTGACTCATCTACTTCTATTGGGGGTTTGTAAGAAAGAAGAAATTACCATTTTTAAATGGGATTGGAAAAACGGAGATGTGAAGAAATAAAAAACCCCGGCTCTTTTTCAAGAACCGGGGTTAGTTTTACTGTAGTTCATTTTTACTGGACATCCCAGAATACCCTATCGAGCATAGTTCTGACAGGGACATTGCTTTCATTTCGCTGAAGTTCAGAATCAGGGTATCGAACCAGTCTGATCATTTCTCCACCGAGAGCTGAGTTTTCCGGCGCCTGGAAACCTTGATATTGATAATCATGACGACGAGCGTCATTCCAGGTTTCAGGATTCAGGAACATCGCTACATATTTCTCTTTCATGATCTCACCAATCGTAAGATTGGCTGCGCCAACAGAAACCGTTGATTCATTCCAGTATGCTTCGATATCAGCGGGATCAACACCCATTTTTTCCATGTGTGCACGAATACCATCTTCGTAAGCTTGGTAGGCTCGTGTGGGGTTGTTATCTGCAAGGGCTGCTTCCGCTTCAATAAACTTCATTTCAGCAAAAGTAGAAATGCTCAAAGGCTGAGTTGGGCCTGCAGCATAGAAGAACTGAGCGCCCGGTGTAAGAACTGCGCGAACACCTTGCTCAGGATCGCCGCCCCGTCCGGCACCATTTCTGGTTCCAAAATACTCGCCAAATCTTGGGTGATCTTCATTGGCCACAGGAACGGTAATGAGCTCAATTCTTGGATCAAACACACCATAAGTTGAACCGTCAAGGTGCTTAATGGTTTGATCTGACAACCATCCCCCAAGTAAAAGGCCTGCATTGTTTACGGCAGTACGATACCAAGGATTTTCGGCAGCATTACCTTCACCTGAAAAGTATGCCATCTCAAAATCTTCTGCATTGCTTGAGAATGCATTATCGACGGCAGTTAACACTGCTCCCGGATCGTAAGATGGAAGTTTGCTGTAGTGGTTTAGATAACGTGCTCGGAGTGCATATGCAGTTCTGGTCCATGCTGCTCTGTCACCACCGAAGATCATATCATCGCTTCCGGGAGCTGCAGCTGATTCAGTAGCTCCTAATTCTGATATGGCTTCAGTAAGGGTAGTGAGGATCACATCATATATGCTTTCTGATGTATCATAACCTGGCTGAAGTACCTCAGGGTTGAATGCTTCTGAGTATGGCACATCACCAAACATATTTACAAGCAAGCCCAGGTTATAAGCCTTCATCACTTTGGCAGGGCCGGTATAATATGGCGCGCCAATTTCCTCAGCTTGTTCAATCAGGGTGATCAGATCACCAATATTGAAATAGAGCTGCGACCATGCGTTGCCGTAGGAGACACCATCATGGATGTCGGTACCTGTTGCCTGGTTTGGTGAAGCCAGGTGCTGTACAAAAAACGACGTTGTACTGCCAACACGGTTGGTGTTTCGGGTGGTTTCGAACGTGGTTTGATACATTAACCCTTCAATCGGTGCCGATGTCGGGTTATTCGGATCTGTATTGATATCTAAGTAATCTTCACAACCAGTGGCCATGAAGAACGTCAATAACAAAACAAGGAATAATTTTATTGAATGTTTCATAATGATATACCTCACGGATTAAAAGGAGAAATTTAATGAGAAGACAAGGCTTCTTGTTCCCGGATAGGCCAGGTCAACAAGTCCGATCAGGTTACTGCCGGAGCTGACAAAAGCTTCAGGATCATACTGCGAAAATGGAGTCCATAGCAGAATGTTATTAGCAGTAACACTTGCCCGGGCCCGGCTGATAGGCAGGTTTTCCAGTACAGATTGGGATAGTGAGTATCCTAATCCGATACTTCTCAGTTTTACGTAAGATGCGTCTTCAACGGATTGTTCAACGGCAATTCGATATACATTTCTGTGATATCCGGCGCCATAATTTCGTCCTGTCTCCGGGTCAACTCCGATTCCAAGCCAAACTTCCTGTGTGTTAGGGCTGCCATCAGCTAACACTCCATCGAACACTTTATAGTCCTCGCGGTTAAGTGTTTTTGTAGTATGGCCAAAAGCTGAATCCCACTGATCCAGTTTGTTATACTTATCTACCCCGTAAACAACATCAATGTTAAAGGAGAAATCCCAGTTTCTGTAATCGAACTGATTCAGGAAATTCCATGTCCAGTCCGGAGTGGCATCACCCACAATTAGTGGCGTACTGTTTATTACAGGAAACCCATTTTCACCAATTAATACAGGAAGACTCTTATCCAATACTCTTGAGTCCGGATCTGCTCCGAATCGTGCATAACTGGTTCCCCAGATAGCTCCGTAAGATTCGCCTGGAACAAGCTGCATAAACGGCCTGTTGATATAGGCTGAAATATCACCAAGGAAAATGGCATCTACACCGTCGCGGATGCTTACAACTTCGTTTCTGTTTGTAGTGAAGTTGGATGTGATATTCCACTGGAAGTTCTGAGAGCGAACCGGATTGGCTCGAACTGTTATCTCAAAGCCCTGATTTTCAATTTCTCCGGCATTGGTTCTGAACTGTGCAGCACCTGTTGCATTTGATACCGGAACAGGAATAATCATATCCTTACTGTTGGCTTTGTAGTAGGTAAGGTCCAGCCCTAAGCGGTTGTCAAAGAAGCGGAAGTCGAGCCCAACCTCATTAGATATGGTTCGTTCCGGCTTCAGGTCAGGAGAAGCGATAGTGGCGCCTCTTGTAAACCCCGTTTGTCCACCGAGCGGGAAAATCCCGGGCGAAACAAATACACTTTGAGTTGAGTATGGGGGTGCATCTTTACCAACTTCAGCATAGGATAATCTAAGCTTACCATATGTTAACCACTCGGGTGTATCAAACATGTCGCTAAATACATACCCGAGACTAACAGAAGGGTAGAAGAATGATCTGTTCTCCACAGGTAATGTAGACGTCCAGTCATTTCGGCCGGTAATGTTTAAATAGACGATATCCCGCCAGTCAATGTTAATGTCAGCATAAACACCAATCAGTCTTCTTTGAGTCAATCGCTGAGCGATATCAAGGCTGGTTGCATTGCTGAAGTGACTGAATTCCGGAACAACAAAGCCGGTTCCTCTTGCGCGAACAAAGTCCGTAGAGCGGTCAAAAACATCATTTCCGACTCTTACACTCAATCCGAAGTCTTGTGAGAGATCAGTGTTAAAGTTCAACGCAATGTTTGATGTAAGATCTCTGCTGTTTATTCGGGTCTCTTCACGAAAACCACCCTGTGCGTTCCATACGAACTCATTTTCAAGGCCAAGCGGACCCGGTTCAATCTCAGTTCTTTCATCTGAGTAGGTGTCGATACCAACCAGATAGTCAAGGCTTAACCAATCAGAAAACTGATAAGAAGCACGTACATTACCGATAATCCTGTTTACATTATCAACATAGGTGTTCGTGTTTGCATCATAAACGGGATTTCGGCCTGTACCTGTACCCTCAACACTATCAGATTTATGGCGGCCATCCTCAAATCTCCAATCATTCACATCTGCACTCACGTTCCAGTATGACAGCCTTTCCATAAAGTTTACAAAGGGAACACGGCTACCTCCTGAATTGATGTAATTCGCACTTGCTGCAATAGTCAATGGTCCTTGGAATAGTTCACCGGAGACTCTGATAGCTGTACGATCCCAATCATTATTTGGGATTACACCATCGTTTTGAGAGTTAGAGATTGAAGTATAGAATGTCGCGGATTCAGTTCCGCCGGAGACACTTACAGAGTTGTTGATTCCAATACCTGTACGCATGGCGTTTTCCCAATTGTTAAAGTACTGTAGATCAGGATCAATCTGCTGGGCTTCGCTGATTCTCATTCCCCATGATGGCCAAAACCCGTTAGGGTTATAGTCTTCTCTTCCAAAACCGGGGCCAAATACATCCTGGTAGTTTGGTGTGTTGATGATATCTTCACGGCTGACACTGTGAGAAAAGTCAACTCTTACATCTCCGGGCTGTCCCCGTTTGGTGGTAATAATTACGGCACCGTTTGCTGCCCGAACTCCATAAAGTGCAGTAGCGGGGGCACTTTTAAGTACGGAAACAGATTCGATGTCATCCGGATTAATATCGATAGCACGATTCGACATGCCGCGAACACGACCTGCAGACTCTATTGTCGAGTTGTCGATAGGTACACCATCCACAACAAAAAGCGGCTGGTTATCTGCTGACGGGTCAAGAGAGGTGAAACCACGGATAAAAATCTGGGATCCCTGCCCGGCGCCACCGCCGCCACGGTTAATTTGCACACCTGATACCTGCCCTTGAAGTGCATTAAGCAGGTTGTTGCTTCCGGCACGCCCAATGTCTTCTGCGCTAACATCCTGAATGGAGTAACCGAGTGATCGACGTTCTCTTTCAACACCAAAAGCAGTGACAACCAGTTCATCAAGCTCACTCATTGAAATTGACATTTCAAAGTTTATTGTGGTCTCTTCACCATCATTAACGGTTACAGTTCTCCGAACGGTTGTGAACCCGACAAATCGGGCCTCTATGCGATATTCCCCAGCCGGTACGTTATCTAACACAAACATTCCGTTTGCATCCGAAGCAACGCCAATATTTAAGGATGGAATAATTACGTTTACTCCCATCAGTTCCTCGCCGGTTTCAGAATCTGTAATGGCACCTCGTATCGACCCCTGAAATGCATCCACCACTTCTTCAGCTGCTGCCTCATTCTCATAAACGATAAGAGCCCGCTGGTTGTCGCTTAGAGTTACTTTCAGATTTGTGTTGTTGAGTAAATCATCCAGTACATCAAAAAGATATTTATCTTTTACCTGGTAAGTTACTGTTTTTTGGTCGATTTGGCTGGTGTTAATGGAGATATCCACATTCAGCTCATTTGCGAGCTGGTGTAATACATCGATTAACAGCATGTTTTCTACATGAAGCGAAACTTTTGGGGTTTTTGAATCCCGCTGCGAAACATACAGTTCCGAAAGTTGTGCGTGCTGCTCCTGCAAGTGATAGCTGCCATTGTCCATTCCGAGTGATCCGGCTTTGAGCACATTGGCTGAAAGCGAAACCATCAATCCGGAAACGACGGCAACAAGACCCAAACGGAGCGTCCGGGCTGTTCTGTTGGTAGCTTTGTTCATCATGATTGTTGTTTTGTAGTTATTGTTGGCTGTTGGGTTATCCATAAAACGGTATCCCGTTCAAGGGTATAATCGAGTCCAAGCGTTTGCCCGATAATGTCGAGAACGGTTGTCAGGTCATCTTTTGCGAGGTCAACACTTAAAGGCAGGTCTCTGAGCTGTTGGGTATCGAAGGCAAATGAAACATCATAAATGCGCTCCAGATAGCGACTTACAACCCATAGAGGGTCGTTATAGAAATAGAGCCTGCCTTTAAACCAGCTCAGGTAGTTCTCTACCGGTGTTTGTTCTATAAGCATCTCATGAGTGTCTAAATCGAGTATGGCAAAAGTTTCTTGGGTCAAAATCGCTGCCCGGCCGTCTTCATCTGCCTGTTGGTTCAGCGATACCCTTCCTTCGGCTACGGCTATTTGTACGTATTGAGATAGAGTATCAATTTTGACATTAAACTGAGTTCCGAGTACCCGGATATGGGCCTGTTCCGCAGTCAGGTAAAAAGGACGATTGGTATCAGCAGCTATGTCGAACCAGGCTTCACCTGAAAGGATTACTTCCCGCCTGTCGGGGGCGAAGGGATCGGGTACCTGAATGGATGAGTTTGAATTCAATCGGACATGAGTGCCATCTGCCAAAGTTACCAGGCGGTGTTGATCGGCCTGTGTGGAGATAGTACGGTAGGTAATTTCGGGGGGTTGGTTGCCGGCACTATTTGCAAACTGCATATAAAGCAGAGAATGTGCCGCAAGGATGCATCCAATAATAACCGCAACAAAAGCCCTTATTTTCCAGTAGCTGTGGTGATTTAAGCGATGTGGACTTTTTTTTGATTGATGAATCCTGAGTAGAAGTGTGTCAGAGGGGATGTCCGGGTAGAGCATGAGGCGCTCATCATCCGCATAGCGATGCATATCCCTTTCCAGGCTGGCTTCAAAATACGCCAGACCCTCTTCAGTTTGAAACCATTCGAGTACCTGTTCTATCTCTTCAGGAGAACACTGGTTTCTGAAGTATTTATTCAGCTGTTGCTTGTTCAATTAGTTAGGTTGATTACGTTGAGCTTATAGAAGAGACACCCGGAAATGGGAAAAGTACGGCAAGATATTTTAAATTATTTTTGGAAGTGCCTTTTTAGATGATCAGGGATAGATTTTAATTGAGTCGGCTGAATCCGAAATCTTAGTGGGACTTCAATCAAAAGTGTGCAATTTTATCAAACCTGATCCCACTACCTGTTATCCCTTCATCTTAATTCCGGCATGTTCGTGCAGGTAGTCCTTGATGAATTTTGAGGCGTCGTAGTATTGGGATTTTACTGTATGAATTGTGATGTTTAACTGATCTGCAATTTCACTGTTTGTAAGTCCCTGTGCCGTTTTAAGTTTAAAGATATCTCTCTTGCCCTTGGGCAGTTGTTCCAGCCCGGCCGACAATATTTTTTGGTACTCGGAGTAGAGTATCAGATCTTCGGTTTTATTGGAAGATTTCGCCCGCTGTTGTTCAATCTGGATATGTTTTAACACTTGCCGTTTTTTATTCCGGATCAGGTTCAAAATATGGTTCCTGGCAGTGGTAAATAGAAAGCCTTTGATATTTGTTGATATCTTTTGACGGTGCTCCCACAGTTTTAAAAAGGTATCGTGTACAGTATCTTCAGCAAGTTCACGGCTTTTTAAATATTTGAAGGCATAACTGTAGAGCCGCTTGTGATAGATGTGGTAGAGCTTTTCATAGGTCTTTTCATCACCCAGGCGAAGTTGCTGAATCGTAAAATTTTCTTCTTTTTCAGGCATGATATCGGGAGATATGAAAGCTACATCTATCAAATAATAGACACACTCTGTGAAGTACAGAATGGGGTGGAAATATAATCACAACCATCAAATCCCGGATTAATCCACCTCAATGTGCTTTCAGAATAGGTAACGATTTGGTAAAATCCAACCAGTACTTTGTACAGGCTGTAACGAAGCAGGATTTTTAACTATCCTTTGAGGAGTAACTGTATTTATAATGTCTTTTGAATAATTTACAACTGAAAATATGAGATCATCCCTTACTATTGCTGTTACTCTATCTGTTCTGTTTACGATTACCGCCTGTAAGACTACCGAACCCATGGTTCCACATGCTGAAGAGATAAGGGAGTTGGATCTTCTGTTTGAGGAGTCAGCAATCTTCAGCCAAAGCATAACCGGCTTTGCACTCTATGATCCGGAGTCCGGCACACTGATCTATGACCGGGACGCCGATCGCTTTTTTACGCCCGCTTCCAATACAAAAATACTGACGCTCTACGCATCGCTGAAAGCCCTGCCCGACACACTGCCTTCCATTCGATACCAGGTGCGCAATGATACACTCTACTTTCGGGGAACAGGCGATCCTGCTTTTTTAAATCCTGAATTTGATTTTACGGAGGCATATCAATTCCTGAAGAACAGGCCGGAAATGCTCGTCTATTACGACGGTCACTTCAAGGACGATCATTTTGGTGCAGGCTGGTCCTGGGACTGGTATCCGGCTCCTTATGCGCCGGAAAAGTCACCCTTTCCAATTTATGGAAATATGATGAGGCTGCAGGCACAGCAGGTTGCATTGGTTATGCTGAATGAAGAGGAACCGGTGAAGCCTCGGTTTTTTGAGAGATACATCAAAAACACGGGATGGGACGGTGCTCAGCTTGAACTCGTGAAAAGAGATTATCAATCCAATGAAATTTTTTATGTGCCCAAATCAGATACAGTCCGCCAGGAGCGCAACATACCATTTAAATACGAGAGGGATCTTTTTTTGGAAATGCTCTCGGATACATTAGGCAGAGAAGTCGGATATATTAACGATACAGATATCGATTTTTCAGAAACAGTGTATGGCACAACAGCCGATTCTCTCTACAAAAGAATGATGCAGATCAGCGATAATTTTGTAGCCGAACAGCTCATGCTCATGATTTCTGACATGCAGTTTGGCACGATGAACAGTGAGGAAGCCATTGTTTATGCCCTCTCAAATTACCTTGGCGGACTGCCTCAGCAACCGAGGTGGAGCGATGGTTCCGGGCTTACCCGCTATAACCTGGTAACGCCTCACAGCATGGTTGTGCTTTTGGAGAGGCTGATGGGTGAGTATGGTGAAGAGAGAACACTTTCGTGGTTTCCTGCCGGTGGCGTGAGTGGCACCATTAGCGGATCCTATCGTGCTCCGGCCGGAGAACCGCCCTATGTGTATGCCAAAACCGGAACACTCCGAAATAACACAGCCCTGAGTGGATATGTTTATACAGACTCCGGGAAAAGGCTCAATTTCAGTATCATCAATAACAACTATGTGTTGAGCAATCACGCACTGCGTATAGAAATGGGACGCTTGCTGGAGCTGATCAAGCAAATCTATTAACAGGATAACGAAGCCCCATTTTTTACCGGCTGGTGTGGTGAATTGTTTAAAATCAGTACATTTCGGACGTGTTGCCCGGCACTGTTTGATTGTCACAACTATTGGGTTTTTAGTTTCGTAATTTTTAGTGATGACAACATTTCAAAGTCTTTGCCAAACCATTCAAACCATCAGGGAAACCCGCGGAACGAATGCCAAAATCCGTATCTGCTCAGATCTCTTATCTTCTATCGATCCCGATGAAGAGCTGAATCTGGCTGTCCAATTCATAGCTGAGGGAGCTTTCTCAAATATCAGCGGCAAACGGGCTTCTGTAGGCAGCAGAACATCGGGCCTTGCGGCGGCCACATTCTGTGAAATTGATTACGATTTGGTTTTTAAACCCTGCCGAACGGCTACCGGCAGTAACTCAGAAACCATTGCCCGTTTGATGGATCATATTCCGGAGGCCAGAGAGAAACGGGAACCGGCAGAACTCTCACCGGCTGCGGTTATGGCTCGGTTTGAATCCTTGAGAAAGGTTTCCAAACGGGCTGAAAAAGAGGCCGTTTTGCATGAGATGTGGAGATTGATGACACCCGTTGAGATTAAATACTCGATTCGAATGCTTAGCCAGGGATCGCTGCGAATAGGATTTGAAACACGGAGTGTGGTCGCAGCCATTGCAGAAGCTTTCGGTACCGATCGGGAAAAGGTGCGGTACGCTCATATGATAACCGGAAACATTGGCCGTACTGCCGTTCTGGCAAAGCATAAGAAGCTGGACGAAGCCCGGTTTCGCCTGTTTCATCCACTTTCATTCATGCTGGCATCCCCCATTGAGAGCCGGTCTGTGGATGACCTTAAGGAGTATGTTGCAGAAGAGAAGTTTGATGGTATGAGAGGGCAGGTTCATGTGAGTGGAGATGAAGTAGTGATCTTTTCGCGGGATTTGAATAATGTAACTTCCACATTTCCGGAAATCGTTTCTTTTTTCAAAGAGAGAGAGTTGCCCGATCTTGTGCTTGACGGGGAGATCTGTGTTTACAAAGAGAAACATATTCTGCCGTTTCAGCTGCTTCAGAAGCGAATGGGCCGCAAAAAACCGGGTCGGAAAGTACTTGAGCAGTATCCTGTCATTTTTATCTCATATGACCTGCTTTATATAGATGGAAACCCGATTTTTGATGAGATACTTACGGAAAGGAGAAATAAATTGGTTGAATTAGCCGAGGATCATCAGCTGCCGGTGTCCAGGCAATTCGGTATACAGAACAGTGCGGAGCTTGAAGATTGGTTTGCAAAAGCCTTGAAGAATGGCAATGAAGGGCTGATGCTTAAAAAAAGAGACAGCCTGTATGAGTATGGTCAGCGCAGAAGCTCCTGGCTGAAATTAAAAAAACCGGGTGGTTCGCTCGACACTGTAATGATGTATGCTCACGCCGGAAGCGGGAAGAGAGGCGGGCTCTATTCCGATTTTACCCTGGGGATATCCGTAAAAGACGATGAGAGATATGAGGAGGAGTTTATTCCGATTGGCAAAGCCTATGGAGGGTATACTGACAAAGAGTTAAAAAAAATGAATCAGCGCATTAAAGAGTTGACGGTAGAGAGATACGGACCTACTCTGGGCCTTTTGCCAAAACTGGTTATTGAAGTTGAGTTTGATGACATACAAATCAATGAACGAACCAAAGCCGGCTTCACCCTGCGTTTGCCCCGATTCAAGGCGATAAGGTGGGATTTGGGGCCGGATGAAGTAAATACTTTAAAGGATGTGGAACAAATAGTTGAAAGTAAAATAAATCATAAAAAACCTTTACAGGATGGGAATACATCCTTTCACTTTAATATTGATCATTTATAATGTTAAATTTTCTTAATATTATAAATTACGTTAGCTTACAGCGAAATATCTGTTGAATGAAGCTTATAAAACTTACCCTCTTACTAACTCTGTCCCTTCCTCTTATATCTGTTGCCCAGACTGAGAGAATAGACAGCCTGCGAACATATGTAAATCCTGCCATACTTGAGCTGAGCACGGTTGAGTCTATTATTGATCTCTCCGATATGCTGGTAGCAGAAGGCAGCAGTGCAGAGGCCAAAGAGTGGTTACTGCTTGGGTTGGAAGTTGCAACCAGAATAGAGAACAATTCCGGTAAATACAGAACACTTACCAGGCTGGGAGACCTCTATCTTTTCTGGGAAAAGCCCGATTCTGCGGCTGTTTTTATTGACAACGCTGCAATATATGTGTCAAATCCGGATCAACAGCTCGAAAATTATGGCCAAAAGGGTACGTCCTTCAGCATGAAGAGACAATTCGTATTGGCCTCCGAACAGTATGAAAGAGCTATTACTCTTGCTGATTCGCTCGGAGATGCACGCTATGTGGCGGGTTTGAATATGATTCTGGGTAATATCTATTCACAGCTTGACGACAATTTTAATGCACTTCGCTCATATTACGATGCAGTTGAGTTTGCCGAGATAAATCGCGACTCACTGCTTATGGCAACTGGCAACAATAATGTGGGGCATAAATTTTTCCAGATAGGAAGTGATGAGCAGGCAGAATACTATCTACTCAGATCAGAAACGGTCAGCCGCGAAATCGGTTCATTGCAAGATCTTCGGCGTTCAATTCTGAATTTGGGAAATCTCTATTCCAAAGTGGGAGATTACGATAAAGCTGAAAAATACTACACCGAAGCATTGGAACTTGCCAGGTCTGCTGATGACAGGATTGGACAAGTACGCATCTTCTATAATATCGGATTGATGGAATCCCGTAAAAAAAACTATGGCGAAGCTTCCGGACTCTTTAACCTGTCACTCGAAGAGAGCCAAAAAATAAACTATATACAGGGTGTGTTTAGTAGTGCTACCGGCCTTGGTAATCTGGAGATGGAACAGGGAAATGTTTCAAGAGCTTTGAGGTGGTATTACAGGGCAAATAGGGCCCTGGAAGAAGATCAATACACATCTCTTCGGTTGGTGTCATATCAGAATTTATACAATGCATATAAAGAGGAGGGCAATTTTAACAGTTCGCTGAAGTGGCTGGAAAGCTATAATGACCTAACTGAGGATCTGTCTGCATCTGAAAAATCGAGATTGCTTGCAGAGTATGAAGCGCTATTCAACCTTCAACAGAGTAAACAGGAGTCGGAAATATTGCAGGCCAGGCAACTTGAAACAGAGGCTCGGCTGGAATACCAGCGCAATATTAATATGATCGTTTTTGGCATGGTGATTCTGTTGCTGTTTACCGCATTCTTTTTGATTCGTACCAGCCGTAAACGCGACGAGATGAACCAGGAGCTGAAAAAAACAAATGAGCAGCTCAATGAAATGAACCTGAAGGTGAAGCATCAAAATGAAGAGCTTGCACAGATTAACGAGATTAAAAATAAGCTATTTGCAATTATTGCTCACGATTTGAGAGGTCCGTTGAGTTCACTTCAAAGTTTACTCTACCTGATAAGAGATCATGACCTGTCGGAAAGTGAAATGGATGAAATTTCATCCATGCTGGAGAAAAATTTACAGGAAAATTCCAGTATGATGGATAACCTTCTTGCATGGGCCAAAGCCCAGATGAATGGCATCCAGTTAAACAAAAGAGAGTTTGCTTTAAAGCTTGGTATAAAATCAGTAATCGACCAGATCAAATTTCAGGCAGAGGGGAAAGGGGTGACTTTAGAAACCAACTTGCCGGATGAGATTGAAGTGGTTGCAGATTACGACATGATCAAACTTGTAGTACGCAACCTCATTGCAAACGCCATAAAATTCAGCAAAACCGGTGGTGTTATTAACGTTGAGGCCTGTGAAAAAGGGGATTTCTACGAGGTAAAGGTGATAGACAACGGTGTCGGGATTAAAAAAGAGGATCAGGATAAAATCTTTTCAAAAGCTCATTTTACAAGCCGTGGCACCGAAAATGAGAAAGGTAGCGGTTTGGGCCTGATGTTATGCAAAGAGTTTATCGAGACGCACGGAGGTAAACTCTGGTTTGAAAGTGAGGTGGGTAAGGGTACTACCTTCATTTTTACTATTCCCCGCAAAACCCCGGAAGAAAACGAGCTGCCTAAAGAGAGTTCGCTTCTCGAGCACAAGTAACCACCAGGGCGTAAGCCGCCTTAATCTTCCTCTTCCATTTGAAAATCCAGGAAAGCACTCGCTATCCCACTTTTATCGAGATAGTGTTTAACCACTGAAGGGTTGGGTGTGTGTGTGATGTAGACTTTTTTTGGATTTAGAGATTCGCAAAACGAGATGAGTTCAAAAAAATCAAGATGATCGGAAATAGGGATCAATTTGTCTGCTGTCATTTGTGATCTTTTTGACTCATTAGCTGCCCAGCCGCTGCAGTATGCAGTCCGGGTTTTCTGAACATTTGATGCAAACCCGCTGGATAGGGCAGATGAAGGCGATATCAGGATTTTGCCTTCACACTCTTCACGGATATATGCTGAATAATTCCCCAATTCGATCCCATGCTTTTCATACACTTCACACAATTTAAAACCCGCACCGTGAATCATGACCGGGTAATCGAGCGGCGCCAAAAGATGCATAATCTCTTGTGCCTTGCCAAGATTATAGGCGAGAAAAATTGGCGTGTATCCTTCATCGAGAGATTGAGTAGCAAACAACCGGATCTCCTCAGTCAGTTCGTCATGTGATCTCCACTTGTAAACGGGCAACCCAAATGTGGCTTCCGTTATTAGAATATCTGCCCGGTCAGGAGCGTCAAACCCTTCAGTAGCCGGAGATGGAGGGGTTCGGTAATCGCCGGTATAGAGCAGGGACCCCTCATCCGATTCAATATAGATCATCGCAGAACCCAGGATATGCCCTGCAGGGTAGAGTCGGGCTCTGAACCGGTCGGTCTCAAGCCACTCACCGAAATTCATCACATTTTTCTCTCCCTTAAAACCACGTAATTCCATCAACTCCAATGTAGGCTGCGTGGCATGAACTTTTGCAGCCCTGTTGCGTGGCATATGATCTGCGTGGGCGTGGCTTACAAACAGGTAATCTGCGTCAGGATGATAGCCGTCCATAGCCAGCCCCAGTTCAGGGAGATAGAGTCCGTGATAGCCTGTTTTCTGGATGTTCATGAAATTTCAGAATGATTGCGTTCTTTCAATCAATATATAGGTCAGTAAAAAAAGAATAATGCCTATCGATAGCATATTGGCAGCTACAATGCGGATTTTCCGATTCAGCTCGCCCTTCATCGTTTTTATCGCTTTTGAAGTATGAGGCCACAGCAGCAGCAACTGACCGCCAACAAATATGATTATTAAACTCCAGAGTGAAAACAGAAGTTCAATCCATGAGAAGGGCGTAAAAGAGAGCACTATACAGGGAATGGTAAATAGCAGCAGATATTTAAGAATTGATCGCCAGGCAGAGGGGGGAGTTTCATTCTCTGCGGCATTGAGCAGATAATCTTTCATAGAGTCTGTTTTAATGAACAGATAGAGCGAGTAGCTGATAAGGAGCGCACCGAGCGAAAGGTAGTAAGCCGTAAACCACTGAGTTGAGAAGTTTTCCATTAGTTAAATTTATTGGCTGCTTTTAAGTGATACCAGTTAACTTTTTAATAAAACATCATGTTGAACCGGGAATTCAAGGCCGGACAAGCTTCGTGAAGTATTGGGTTCCCTTATTATAGAAGGGCAATTTTAAGATCTTTTCTTACTCAATCACCACCCGTTTCTCAGTCTTTTTGAGCTCTTTGGGGATGGAGCTGCAGATGGAGCTCTTGAAAGCGTGGATAATGGTCTGTTTTAAGTGTTTTCGTCCGTAAATAAGCCTCAACTTTCGTGAGGGAATAGGATCTTCAAACTCTTTGATGACGGCATTGGTGCAATTTCCGTCAAACTCCTGAACAGCAGTCCATGGCAAAAGGGTCATGCCGAAATTTTGTTCTACCAAACGTTTCAGCGTTTCCAGGTTGCCGCTCTTAAACTCAATGGCCGACCGGTTATTCTTCTTCTCCTCCTTACAGAGTTTTACGGTTTGATCGCGGAAACAGTGTCCTTCATTCAGAAGCCAGATATTTGTTCGGTCAAGATCACCTACCGACAGTTTTTTCTTGTCAATAAGCGGGTGACTGTGGGAGAGGTAGCCGAGGAACGGTTCAACAAAGAGCTCCTCCGTATAGATAAAGCTCTGTTCGGTAGGTGTCGCAATGATTCCGGCATCGAGCTGGTCGTTCCCCAGTTTATCAATCACTTCGCTGGTGAGCAGCTCTTCAAATACGAGATCGATAAGCGGATATTTTTTCACGAAGGAGCGAAGAAAAAGCGGAACCAGGTAGGGAGCTACGGTTGGAATAATTCCAACTTTAAATGTGCCACGGAGTTCATTCTCCTTAAAATTGGCGATATCGGAAAGCTGTTTCGACTCCTTTAATATAATTTTGGCCTGCTCAACTACCTTTTCCCCGATTTCAGTGGGTACCACAGGTGATTTGGAGCGGTCGAAAATGGTGATTCCAAGTTCATCTTCCAGTTTGTGAATCTGCATACTTAGCGTAGGCTGAGTAACATAACTTTTCTCAGCAGCTGTGGCAAAATGGCGGTATTTATCGACAGCAACGATATATGAGAGTTGTGTTAGGGTCATGCAGTTCTTTTCTTTATAGTATGATTATAGGGAGTATAATATCGGTAATTGATTTTAAAATATCCGCTTTAAGATTGAACAAATGTGTAACAATACCAATTGATTGAAATCAGAAAATGGCTGTTCAAATTAAACACTACAGAATAACAGGCCGCGTTCAGGGAGTCGGGTTCAGATACTTCACAACAAAAAAGGCTGAGGCGTTAAACCTGAATGGTTGGGTGAAGAATATGCCGGATGGAAGCGTGGAAGTGATGCTCTCCGGCGAAGGGGAGTCGATTGAAGAGATGCTGAAGCATTTGCGAGAGGGACCGAGATCGGCAAGAGTGGACAAGATTATCGAAATTTCAACCACCGACAAGCCCGAAAAATTTGATGATTTTTCTGTTCGCAGGTAGATTTGATTGAAGTTGATTTACATAAAAGTTTACAGCAAATTCGTTATGTACAGAAACCCTGGCATAAATTACTAAAACCGGCTGAATTTATGGTGCCGGCAGACTCCAAATTATTCATATGAAATCGATCATGTCATTCCTGTTGACCATTGCCGCAGGGTACCTTGTGATTCTCTTGTTGATGTATCTGTTTCAAAACCGACTGCTATTTATGCCAACATCAGGTTTTATACAGACCCCGGAATCTGTAGGTGTAACCGCTGTGGATGTTTGGGTAGAAACGGAAGATGGAGTGAAACTTCATGCCTGGTATTTCCCTCACGAGGAGTCTGGCCGGGTTATTGTGCTTTCACACGGGAATGCAGGCAATATCAGCTACAGGATCGACATTGCACGTACCCTGCTGGATGCAGGTGCAGCTGTGTTGATGTACGACTATCGGGGGTATGGAAAAAGTGAAGGCCGGCCGAGTGAGAAGGGGCTATATAAAGATATCACTGCATTTACGGAGCACCTCAAGGGTGAAAAGGGATACCCCGAACAAAACATATACATGTATGGAAGATCGCTTGGCGCTGCTGTTGCTGCCTATGCTGCCACAAAGTATGACCTGGGTGGACTGGTACTCGACTCTGCTTTCAAAAACCTGAGGGCAATGGTGAGTGACGTTTATCCATTTGTTCCTTCATCGCTGGCCAGGTATGAATTTCCAACAGAGACATATCTCCGTCAACTGGAAGGTATGCCGGTGATGATTATGCACAGCCCTGATGATGAGATTGTGGGTTATCACAATGGCCAATACCTGTATGAAGTTGCCAATGAGCCCAAACAGTTTATTGAACTTCGGGGAGGGCATAACGATAATTTCTTTGCTTCAAGAGATCTGATTGAAAGAAGCTGGCGGGAGTTTTTAAATGATATGAGCAATAATCCTGATGCAGCGAATTGAAAGAATGCACTCTGAATCTCAAAAATCAGATGTGATTCTTGAGATAGGAAAATGAGATAACGCAGCATGCAGAGCAATGCCCGGGGCTAAATCTCTTCGTTAATGGTTCTATGTTCTGAAGGGACTCTTCCGAACCATTTTTTGTAAGCTTTCTTCAAGGAGCTCGTTATAGATCTCCACCATTCTTGTGGTTTCTACTCGCCGGTCTGCATCTACGGTACCCCATCCTATAGCATCGCCAATTTCATTATCCCAAATAACATACTTGGTTTCAAAGTTAACGAATACGATCGGGTTGGGGGCTCCGCCACCATAGTATTGACTCTCTCTGTCGGACATGTATTGACGGAACCTGAATTGATCAAAAATCACAACATATCGGGTGTTTACATAATCATTGCCGAGAACAGCTCCTTTAACCGGTGCAATAACGCTGATAGAAGTCCCCTCTTCCGAAAAACTTCTCACTTCAAATTCAGAATTCTTGAGATTTGTACGGCTCAGTTCACCTTTGTGTTCAGCGTTAGATGAAGAAGTAAAAAATGTGATTAGAGAGTTTTGAAAAACAGACTTTTCGGTTGCTTGTAATCTTCCAAAATCGTGTTCTGAAAAATCTGACCCGAAATCCTCAAAATTGATCTTTAGTACGGATA
>REDT01000185.1 GCA_007693295.1 Balneolaceae bacterium | reverse complement strand
GCCTTGAAAATATCTGAGCCCTCTTCTTAGGGGGATACTCCTAAACTAGATCTTATTTCAAACTACCGTTATTTTAAAATATACTCTTCCGCAACGGTATTGTATTCATCTACCTGCTCTTTTTGCCATTTGCCGGTGTAACCGAGTTCATCTGCCATCAATCGGGCCACTTCCGGGGCCATCTCCACGCTGGCTTTTGCATCAAGCAAAATTGCTCTTGTTCTTCGGGCCAGTACATCTTCTACGGTCATCGCCATCTCCTTTCGCACTCCCCAGATCACCTCAGCCTTCAGGTAGGGCAGGCGTTCATGCAGTTTTTCACCCAGCTCCGGTTTTTCTTTTATCAATTTATTGATCTCAAGCCTGTCGGAACCGTAGTGGTGCAGCGGATCTTCTTTATCAACGTTCTTGAGCCAGCCGTGTATCCGAAGGTTCTCGGTTACGCACTCGTTTATATTGAGACCGGCAACCGTTGCGGCCTGATCAATTGTGTCTTGCGCCATTTTGCGATAGGTTGTCCATTTGCCGCCGGCAATGGTCACCAATCCTGATTCAGAAACTATAAGTGTGTGATCGCGCGATAGCGAGGCTGTATTTTTACCGCCACCGGCTTTAACAAGAGGCCTTAAACCTGCAAAAACGCTTCGTACATCTTTTCGGGTAGGATTACCTGTCAGGTACTGCGTGGCATGTTTAAGTATAAATTCTATCTCCTCCTCCATAGCTATGGGTTCGAGAGGGGTGGAGCTGACAGGGGTATCGGTTGTTCCAAGAACGATTTTTCCGTTCCAGGGTACAGCAAACAGAACGCGTCCGTCATCCGTATGCGGCACCATAATTGCTGAATCACCGGGAGAGAACTCCTTGTCAATAACCAGGTGGACACCCTGGCTGGGGGATATGATCGGTTCTGCCGAAGGATTGTCCATTTTCAAAACGTTATCCGTAAACACCCCGGTGGCGTTGATTACCACTCTGCCATTAATCTCATATTCATTTCCGCTGAGCTGATCTTTAATTTTCACGCCATCAACCATCTCATTCGACTTCATCAACCCTGTTACCTTTGCGTAGTTAATCAGATTGGCGCCGTGATCTGCCGCTGTCTGTACCAGGTTGATGGCAAATCGGGAGTCATCAAACTGGCCATCGTAGTAGATAACCCCTCCGCGCAAACCCTTCTGTTCAAGTGTTGGAAGTTTTTTGATGGTCTGTTTGAAAGAGAGGTTTTTTGAGGGACCAAGCCCCAGTTTCCCCGCAAGCATATCGTAAACCTTCATTCCTACGCCATAAAAAGGGCCTTCCCACCAGTCGTAGTTAGGGACAATAAATGATTGATTTCGAACCAGGTGAGGGGCATTTTGAATCATCAGCCCGCGTTCTCGCAGAGCTTCCAAAACCAATGCCACATTCCCCTGTTGTAAATACCGAACGCCGCCATGAACCAGTTTTGTAGAGCGGCTGGATGTGCCTTTGGAGAAATCGTGCTGTTCGAGCAGAAGCGTGCTGTAGCCACGCGATGCTGAGTCTACGGCGGCACCCAGTCCTGTGGCACCTCCACCGATAATAATTACATCAAAGTACCCGGACTTATTGATAGCGGTATCGATCATCTTTTGTCTGTTCATAGCGGGAATATTTGAATTTTGTTATAAAGTATAGTGTATTATTGACGCTCCCTTAGAACGGGGATTAGAAGATGGCTGCACCTTTCTACAGAAAGAGAGGTTAGCAGTTCGTAAACATCAGGCGTCATCCCCGTTCAAAGCTCGTCAGCGCAATCGTGTCAGGTCTTTTCAGACCATGCTTTAGCAGCTTTCAGAGCCCTGTCCCAGTCTTTAACAAGCTTCAGAGCTTCGTCCCGGTCCATTTCAGGTTTAAATTTCCGGTCCATCTGCCATTGGTCGTTGATTTCCTCATGATCCTTCCAGTAACCTACTGCAAGGCCTGCCAGGTAGGCGGCACCCAGCGCGGTGGTTTCCAGTGTTTTAGGGCGAACCACAGGAGCGCGAAGTATATCAGACTGAAACTGCATCAGCAGATTATTAGCAGTTGCACCTCCATCAACACGCAATTCCTGAATTTCAATCCCGGAGTCGGCTTCCATCGCTTTCAAAACATCCATAACCTGGTAGGCAATACCTTCCAGTGCGGCTCGGGCAATGTGCCCCGCATTAGAACCGCGTGTAAGCCCCACCATCGTTCCACGAGCGTGTTGATCCCAGTGGGGAGCGCCAAGGCCTGCAAATGCGGGTACGAGATAGACGCCGTCATTATCATCCACGGAAGCTGCAAGCTTTTCCACATCGGCTGATTTGCGGATGATACCGAGCTCATCGCGGAGCCATTGTACCACGGCGCCCGCTATAAAGATGCTTCCCTCAAGAGCATATTCAACCTTGCCATCAACCTGCCAGGCGATGGTTGTAAGGAGGTTGTTCTCTGATTTTATCGGTTTTTCACCGGTATTCATCATCATAAAACATCCGGTACCGTATGTGTTTTTAACCATTCCCGACTCAATGCAGCGCTGACCAAAGAGAGCCGCCTGTTGATCTCCTGCAATTCCGGCAATAGGTACTTTTGTGGCGAAAATTGTGGTTTTGGTCTCGCCATACACTTCGCTGGATTGTTTCACATCAGGCAGCAGGCTCTCCGGGATATCCAATATCTCAAGCAGCTCTTTGTCCCACTGCAAATCATGGATATTAAAAATCATCGTCCGGGAGGCGTTGGTCACATCAGTGATGTGTTTCTCGCCACGTGTAAAATTCCAGACCAGCCATGAGTCCATTGTGCCGAATGCAAGCTCTCCGTTTTCTGCACGCTTGCGAACGCCGTCCACATTGTCCAGAATCCATTTAATTTTGGTGCCGGAAAAATAGGAGTCGAGAATAAGGCCGGTTTTCTGTTGAACTTTCTCAATCAGCCCTTTCTCCTTTTTTAACTCGTCACAATAATCTGATGTTCGCCGGTCCTGCCACACAATAGCGTTATAGACGGGTTTGCCGGTTTTGCGGTCCCAGATCAAGGTCGTTTCACGCTGATTCGTAATGCCAATGGCGGCAATATTGCTTCCATTCAGATTGGCACCCGTTATGGCTTCTGCGGCAACTCCTGCCTGAGTAGACCAGATTTCATTTCCATCATGTTCAACCCAACCGGCTTTAGGATAGATCTGTTTAAACTCTTTCTGAGCAGTGCTGATAATGGACCCTTTCTTGTCAAATACGATGGCCCTGGAACTGGTTGTGCCCTGATCGAGTGCTAAAATATATTGGTCTGGCATAATGGAGGTCTCCGAAAAGTTAGGTTAGGTTGTCTATACAAGTTAATGTCTGAAACCGCTTCCAGTAAGTCAAATGAAATTAGATTATGAATCAGGTTTGGTATTGAAGACTTACAAAGTGAGTTCGGTTAAAAAAATATTCAATTAATAAGTGCCATATGAACTACTTTTCATCCCCCATTGCCCTCCGCCGGCTGGCGGGGAGACACTCCATAAATGGTATTTATCTTGAAGTCTCAGGTTAAAACAGATCCTGTTCAGTCAGGGTAAAAGGGAGGGGTATGTCATCGTGTTCGGTATTGTAGGGCAGTGTGTCGGTGGCGAAATGGATACGGTCACTGCGGTACACGTCTTCTGAATACTGGAAATAATCGCCGTTTTTTGTTTGAATAAGCCGTTTGATGAGCAAAAGCGGCGTGCCGGGTTCTACTTCGAGAAGCTGAAGTTCCTGCCGGCCTGCACTGATCGCCTCAATACACTGCTGCGCCTTGCCGAGTTTTGTGTTAGTTAGCTCGTATAAGAGATCAAAGATCGAATTGTTTTCCAGATCCTCATCCAGAATCGGTTTGAAAAGGTCATGATTAAAGAATGATCGCTCAATGATGAGGGGCTGGTCATCGCCAAAGCGCAGCCGGACTATCCGTACAGCTTTTTTATGAGGTTCAAGATGCATGATATGGCTAATATGTGCGGGCGGGTAGCTGACCTCCTTCTCAATAATCCTGGCGGATGGCTTCAGGTCGTGCTGCCGCATCAACTCCGTAAATCCAATTAACTTATCAGGGTCCTGCCGTATTTTTTTATAGGTCACAAAGGTGCCTTTGCCCTGTTCACGAACCAGGTATCCCTGCTGTATCAAAAGCTTGATCGCCTCTCTGACGGTGCCCCGGCTTACGTTGTAGATTTTTACCAGTTCGGTATCACTTGGGAAAAGATCGTTCTCTTTGTATTTGCCGTCTATGATCTGGTTTAACAGCTCTTCGTAAATCTTGTAATATTTGGGTACCGGTTGGTCTATTTGCATAAATCAATTGTTTACATGTCTGAACAATCTATTGATCAAAGGGGTTAAGTGCAATTTATACAGTAGAGGGGTATGCTGAAGGCTCTCGAAAGGCGGAGGTTGAGTGTGCCCCGAGGTGGTCGGGAACCAAAAAACCCACCGACGGCGTACTCAACGCGAACGGAGTGAGCACTCTACGTTCGCTTTGCGAACACTCAACACACATTTCAACTATAATCACGCTCTCAGATTACTTAGAGGCATCCAGAAGAACTTCGCCGTTGAAGTTTCTGATGATGATACGCCGGGGCGTGAAATCCATGTTTGCAGGATTTACGATCAGATTAAACCGCATGTGGTCTTCAGTTCTTCTTTCGGCATCAAATCGAATACCGAATTGGACGCGCTCTTTTCTGTCGGTCCATCCCCGTGCGACTACCTCGTAATAGTCGGCTTTTCTGCTTTCATCATCTCCAATCAGCTCAACAGAGTTGGCCGTCATGGCTTGAAGCGGCATATCGAGTATTACGAATCCGCTTTCAGAAAATGTGATGGGGATATCTCCGGGCTCTTCGGTTGGAAGAATCTCGAGGGGGTTTTTGCTGTAGCGCTCATCTCTTCTGTTTGGATTGGGAAGGTTTACGAAATAGCCGAGGTGCAGGTGGTTATAGCTTGCACCGGTGCTGCCCACGGTTCCCACTGGATCATCACTGTTGACCCAGTCTCCCACATTCACGTCAATCCTATCAAGGTGCAGGTAGCTGGTGGCAAGGGTATCGGCATGTTTAACGGTAACCGCATTTCCGGCTCCGCTGCCCGTTCCGTTCCAATGGTCGGTTTCAACGACTTCGCCGGGCAGTACAGGGTAAACAGGTGTACCACGAGGAGAGGGCAGATCAATGCCTGCATGAAAGTCGTAGCCGCTTGGAAGGCTTCTTGGACCGTATTGGGCATAAGACAAATCACTGTTGGGCTCTTGGTCGCGGCTGATGGGCCACTGGGCATTTGCGATGTCTACCTCTTCTTTGACCTGTTCGGTATCGTCCGGTTCCTGATCAGGTTCGGATGTAATCGAACTGCCTTCATCACATGCGCTCAGAAGAACCAAGGCAGTGATGAGTGTAAAACAAATTTTGAGAAAGGGGTTTTTCATACTATCTGAATGGGATACATATATTTAAAGGATGTGTTGAAAGTTACAGGATATAACACCTGATTTCAAATAGTTTGAATTTTATGGCGTCTTGCTCTTCTAACTAATAATGTCCATGCAATTAGCTCTGTCGATGACGGTAAATTTCATTCTAAATGTACGCCTATCAGTGTGATATAAACATCGATAGTATTATTAAGAATATCTAATGTAACGTTTAAGGGGGGGGTATCTCTTGTATGAGGGTAAGTCTTGAAAAATAATAGAGAAAGGTACATGAAGAGGAGTAATGATAAACTATGAAGAGGCCTTGAGGATTTTATCTGTTGCAGAAGTAAAAGTGCTGGATCTGGTTGAACAGGGATTTACAAGCGTTGAAATTGCAAAGAAGCTGGGGAACTCTCCGCGGACCGTTCAGACGCACAAAAACAATATTTGCAGGAAATTGCGAGTAGAAGGCAGGCTTGGGTTGATAAAGTGGCTTTGGAAGGTCAGAAATGGGAAAAATAAATAATAAGATGTGAGCAAGAGCTACGTACATGTACTTAAAATAATACGCATATGTACTTATTTATAAAATAAATACATTTCAATAACTATCACATGTAGTATAATAAGTACAATTTCTTAATCCATTTAACTTAAATTTATGCAAAATGCTAGCTAAATTATCTTTTATAACCTTAATCATAATAATGGGTTTGAATCAACCTGTAATTTATAATGATCCCAATAACAATAGACTTGAATTTACATGTGCATCATTTAGTATAGAAGAATTAGACTTAAGAGATGATTGTAGCACAGGGGGAGATCCTGACTTTTGCTGTAGTTACTGGACAAGATCCATCACACCAAATGTTCATAGTATTCTAGGAATTCCATTTATAAGTTATGACGGTTCATGTACAACTGGTGGTGAAAATCAATGTTTTTTAGGAGATTGTCATCCAACTGAGGTAGAAGAATCTGAGGCATAAAAACTCTAAATATATAATCAAAACAATTATAAAATGGCTAAATTTATAATAGTATTAATTCTATTCTTCTTTGAATCAATAAATCTTAATGAATCTAAAACCCAGACAAATATAGAATGTGATAATGCAGTTGAAATCAGTGAAGGGTGTAAAGAAGATAATGTTGTGACATATACTGAAGTTACATTTTTATGGTTAGGTGTTATTCCAACAAAAATGATTCTTCCTAGCTGCGCTGATGGAGGTGAATTTAGATGCCCCAAGGATGCTTGTGAAACTGAACTAGAAGAAGAAACAGAATCTTGAATCAATTAAGTGTATAGTATAATGTGCAAATTCTTAGTTGCAATTATTATCAAATTTGGATTTGTATCTTTAATATTTGGTCAAAATCTTGGTCAGTTTGACAATGAGAAACAGTCAGGTTTAGATCTTAAACTCGTTGAAACATTTCATCTGAGTGAAAATGATTTTCTGTTGTCAAATATCACTGATATTTCCATTGGTAATAATAACTCAATTCTGGTCATAAACGATGCGGGGGATAGAGTTATAGTTTATGATGAAGAAGGTAAAGAACAAACTCATATTGGTGGAGTAGGTAGAGGACCATTTGAATTATTGAGTCCAAATTTGGGTAAATTTACAAATGATAAAATTCAAATCTGGGACAGCAGTCAGCTTAAACTTTCTATATTTAACGATGATGGAATCGGTATTCGTGAATATTCAGGTTTCAGATGGGCAATTAATGATTTTATGGTCAATGAAGAAGATATCTACGTTTTAAACTCGGGTAAAAAGAATGCTAAAATCCTTGAGAAATATAATTTGTACGGTAACAAAGTTGATCCACTAATTGGATTTGTTGAAAAGACAAATGAACACCGTTTTTTTGAAAATATTAAACCCGCTGTTGGGATGTCCGTAAAAGCTGATAAAATTTACTTTATGAGTCCGTCATCACTCACTCTTTACTCATACGACTTGTCAAGTGATTTTTTAGAGTCTGTTGAATTACAGGATCCCGACTTTTACGTTCCTGAGGTCAATAATCCAGAATCCATTTGGAGAACACCATCGAAAGTAGAAGAAATACTGCGCGAAGCAAGTCGTGTAACTGGTTTATATCATATTGGTAATTATACTGTGATTACGGCACAGCTTGGTAAGGATACAATGAACCCTCGGTTTCAGCAGTATACATCCGAAAACAGATTTCATAGACTATATATATTGAATGAGAATTTAGAACATGTAGAAACTTTTAGATATGATCTATTCTATGAGGGCAAAATTTTCGCAGGGATCTGGTTCGCTGCAAATAATAAGTTGGGTTACATCTCAAGACAAAATATTATGGACTCTCCTAACAACCCAGATGAAATATCTCCCTATGTGGTTCATCTCTTTAAAATATCATATTAATTTAATAAAAAGGAGACTTAATATAGGATGAGTATTTTTCGTTTTTTAAAAGAAGTTTTTATTAATGCCCGTTCACATGATAGTCATGTGAATCAGCCTCAATAATGGCATTCCAGTCGAACTGTTCGCTATAACCCATACGCTCCCAACAGAATGGCAGGCGTTCTCTTGGATGGTTCCCAATCTCATTGAGGGTTGAAGCATCATACAGGCGGCCGGTGATCATGGCATAAACCACGTTTTCGGTGTCGAAGATATCTTCAAGCGGATTGCCGTCAATCACAATCAGGTCGGCCAGTTTACCAACTTCAAGCGATCCGATGCGATCGGCCAATGCCCAATCCAATTGGCTCCATTATCCGTTACATAGCCTTTAAAGCATGCCTATCAGTGTGATATAAACATCGATAGTATTATTAATAATATCTAATGTAACGTTTGAGGGGGGTATCTCTTGTAATAGATTTAGTCTCATAAAATAATAGAGAAAGGTACGCTGAGAGGAATAAAATGATAAACTATGAAGAGGCCTTAAGGATTTTATCTGTTGCAGAAGTGAAAGTGCTGGATTTGGTTGAGCAGGGGTACACAAGTATTGAAATTGCAAAGAAGCTGGGAAATTCTCCGAGGACCGTTCAGGCGCACAAAAACAATATTTGCAGGAAATTGCGAGTAAAAGGCAGACTTGGGTTGATAAAGTGGCTTTGGATGGTTAGAAATGGAGGGAAGTAGTTATGAGACTATGAAAAGAAATACGCACATGTACTTAAAATAATACGTATATGTGCGTATGTATTTCATCGCAATATTGATTTAGTGTTTAGTATTCATTTAAAATTTAACAATTAGACTAGAGGTTATAAAACTGATATGAAAAATCCACTTTTGCTTATCTTTATTTTAGCTATATGTATAAGTTTCTTAAATTCGTGTGATGTCAGTACGGTGTATGAACAGGAAGGGATATTGGATTCAGAGCTTAGCGAACATGAAAATGAATTAAGCATTTTGAACTCTATATCGGATGACAAGATTGTAAATGTAGTTGATCGACTAAGTAACTCAGAATCAATTCAAGTAAGGGATTCTTTCGTCAAAAATAAAAAAATAATTGATGGAATTGATGGAGAAGTATTAGATTATGATTTTGATTGGTCTAAGACAGGCTTTGCTGAATATCAATCTGGAATAAGGTTATATAGCACGCCAATAATCTTTAATTCAAAAGAAAAACAGTCAGGTGATGAAAAGTTGAATAAGCAACTTATTTCATATGACCTTGATGGTGGTGGGGAATTAGTTCATTTGATATTTAAATCTAAATCTAATCTTTCATATGATATGGTAGGTGGTTATAATGATCTGCCGGATGAATTTAATATTAGTATTTATTATTAACATTAAGGTGAATTCATGAACCCGTTTATCTACCTATTTCTTATTGCCGGCCTTATTTATACTATAATCAAATTTGTCCAACTTATTAAGGGTGAAAATGTTATTCCACCACGATTTTTTCTCTCATGGAGTTTTATTCTAAATGTTTTGGGAATGTTATTTATAGCTGTGGCGGTATTCTATGCGAAATATCCGCTTACGGAAATTGATATTTACATTGCTCTGATTGTTGGACTTATTCTTGGTTTAATAAATGCAACAATTCAAACCGGGAAAAAGAAAACGGTTTCGGAATCGTAAAAATGCTTCATTAATCCAGCACGAGATACTCAAGAGTCCGGCTCCGTGCTATTGATGCGTTTGTTTTTCAACATGCTGTTTGTGATAGCTACATTCCCGATGGGGTAAATGTAAATAAAACAACAATCAGGGAATAAAAGACGCCGATTATGAAGACCAAAATAGTGATTATGGTATTGTCAGGAATGATCCTGTTTTCCATATCCTGCACAGCGGGAAGTGAAAATGAGGCAGAACACCTTGCTGCACCTGTTTCTCTTGAACGGGTAAACAGCTGGAGTATTGAAGCGCCGGATCTGATACCAAACCCGGTGTATGCGGGAGCCCTGGAGGATGGCGGACTAGTGATTATTGACTGTTCCCTGAATACCATCAATCATTTTGACGCGGAGGGGAATCACCTGGCGACCCGGGGCGGTGAAGGGCGCGGGCCGGGTGAGTACCAGACCATCATTGCTGTAGATTTCCATCCTGATGGCAGGATCGCCATAGCGGATTTGAACAGCGCACGTATTACCATTCTCTCGTTGTATGATAATGAAGAGATAACGTATTCCTACAAGACCGGATGGAATCCGCAGCTGCATTGGACCAGCCGTGGGCTTGTGCTTTTAAATCATCCCTTTACTATGATGGCATCCGATCCCGGTGACATTTTAATGCGGCTGTACGATTTGGAAACCAATGAAAAAGAGGAGTTCTACCAAATGGAGTTGGTGATGAGTGATCCGCCTTTTGAACAGATATCCTGTACGTTTTGCCGGTTCCGGTTTCTGGATGATCTGAGCTTTTTTACCTCGCCGCAGGACACCAGTTACAGGATTTTCAGGGTGAATCCGGAGACAGGTGAAGAGACCCTTTTTCGCAGAGGCGGAGTTTCACCGGTAGCATACACCGAAGAGGAAAGGACTGCACTGGCTGAAAACCGGGCCCGCGGCCTGCAGGCTGCCGGATTGGATGAACCGGGCGACTACCGGGCGCCGCAATTCAGAAACCGTTTCAGGGATTTCTTCCCCGACGAAGCGGGCAGGCTATGGGCGATACTGAATGGACGGGTAGATGAACCGAGCCGGATTGATATTTTTTCACCCAACGCGGAGTACCTTGGCTCACTGAACGGCCCTGAGGGCGCTGCTTCCATTCAATACACGAAAGGAGGATACCTCCTGGTACGATACATGAACGAAGATCCGGATCGCTGGGAAGGGGGGCTTTACAGGGTAACAGAGTAGTTCAGCCTGGCAGCTGCATAAACCTAGTGTTACGTCAATACTTTATTGTCGGATCAAGACCTGACAGCATTCCCGGTGCTTTTCCGGGTTTCTGTCAGCATCGAAAATGCATTGTGGCGTGATACTGCAGTTTAGGAACTTATAAATCGTAATCAGTAAATGTGATCAAAAGAATCATTCTTATCGGTTTAGTCTTATTCTCAACATCTTGTGTGGCAGAACAGAAACGTGAGATTACCGGCTTAGATCATCTCTTTACTAAAGAGGCGGAGATAACATTGGAAACAGAGGAGTATCTGTCGGTTAGGTTTGTGGAGGTAAATGAGAGGGGAGACTTTCTGGTAACCGGCCGCCGTGATAATGTGTTTCTGTTTAAGGGTTCGGGAGAAAAGATCCGCGATCTTGGTGAGAATGCACGGAAAGCGCACCCCGGCCTGAACTGGAGTCCAAACCGAGCCATTTTTCTCCCGGAGGGTTCAATATTTGTCCAGAATAATGCACCCTGGGGCATTTATTTTGATGAAAAGGGCCATTATAACAGGGCAGCACCTTCAGGTTTCAATGTTTCAAACCGGTTCACGGCCGGTGCCGGAAATATCTTTTACTCGATGGATATTACCCCGCAAGGTGGCTTCATTCGCAAGCTCAACGCGAATGGAGATGAAATTGGCCGGTTTGAGGAAATTCCGGATAGTTTTATAAATCTGATGCAGCGTTACAGGGTGGGAAATCAATTCGTGGCAGACGATCAGTATCTCTTTTTTACTATGGCAGCCGAACCGGCTCTTTTCCGGCTCGATTTTCAGGAGGGGGAGCTTAACCGTTACGAACAGCCACCGGAATATGTGAAACGGGCAGGAGGGGATATATCATCCCTTCAGCAGGTAGGACCGTCCGGACTCGCAGAAGAGATTTCAAACTTTACAGATAACTACACAGTCAGCTATTCACTGCACCGGTTCACGGATCAGCTCCTGCTTATTCAGTACCAGAATAGGCGGGACGTTGTTGACGGAAAGCCCGGCTTCGGGATTCAGCTGGTGACCAAACACGGTAAGTTTCCGATGGAGACCGATCTGTTAACGGATGAGTGGGTAGTTGCCGCAGCAAACGGGAAGATCTATACGATGACACAACAGGATGATGCCAACGCCCCGCCAAAACTGAATGTCTACCGGTTGAAGGATTTGTTTATGGATAAATATGAGGATGAATAAATATACCTGACGGTTTTAGAAACCGACAGATTAGTAAATGATAAGCTAATATTTATGACAGGGATTGACCTAACTTTACAGAATTGATTATTCTCAAATAAAAAGCGTACTTACTCAAAATTAGACATACAACAAAAATAGGTTCAAATATGATGACATTTGGAGTATTCGAAATCATAATACTTGCTACAATTTTATTTTTTATTGTGTTAGCAGCAGTATTTGTAAAGAGCATCAACAAATCCAAATAATCATATTATGAATCCGGCTTTAATTCGCCCTTATTGTACTTATGAATAATACTTGAGATGAGCGTTTGATAGGGTACGCCTTCCTCCATCGCCTTCACCTGGATGTCGTGATAATCTTTTTCAGTGAGGCGAATATTGATGCGCTTGTTTTTCAACATGCTGTTCTTGGCAGCCTCTCTGAGTTCCTCTTTTTTTTGATCATCGGCTGACACCCATTCACCGGAGTTGTAGGATTCCATGATCTCCTTCTCATCTTTATCGATATAGTCTGCTTTTTTATTCATGATCAATGTAAATTTTGGTTGCCTTCCGGCTTGGGTAGATGGTTTTCAGAAAATAGTGGTTGTCATTTTCAATAAACGGAACCACAAACGCATAGTTCTTCACTTCAACAATTATGAGCATTTGTTTCGGATATTTCTCCGGATTCGGATGGTTTAATACATCCAGCAATCCACCACTGCTCACAGATAAAACGATGTCTTCAAATGATATATTTCGTTTTTGCTTTAATAACCGGTTTTTGTCTTCATCCCACTTAAAGTACTTCATATAATATTGTGTGCCTTATAGACTCAAAATAATAAATGTCGTATTTGAATCAAATTACAAAGAAAGAGAGTCAGTCTATTAAGCCTCAAAGTAAAATCCGGCCAGTTCGAACCTTCGGGGAGGGGTAACCGCCAAGAGCACCAAGAGGCGCAAAGGGGGTAAAGCTCGATTTATGACTAATTGCTCTCTGCGTCCCTGCGCCACCGCGGTTAACAAAAAAAAAGCCGGACGATTTTCACCGCCCGGCGTTGATGTTTAAAAAGTTGGTCAGCGATCAGTGACCGTGCCCATGGCCGCTGCCGCCGGTAATCGCGTGCCAGTCGAACTGCTCGCTATAACCTTCGCGCTCCCACCAGAAAGGCAGACGCTCGCGCGGATGGTTTCCAATCTCGTTCATGGTTGAGGCATCATAAAGGCGTCCGTTCAGCATGGTGTAAACCACGTTTTCGGTGTCGTAGATATCCTCCAGCGGGTTGCCGTCGATCACAATCAGGTCGGCCAGTTTACCCATTTCAAGCGACCCGATGTGATCGCCCATCCCGATGTAGTTCGCAGGATTGATGGTGGCTGTTCGCAGAGCGTCGTGGTTGCTCATCCCGCCCTGGGTAAACATCCAGGTCTCCCAATGTGCGGCAAGTCCCTGAAGCTGTCCATGTCCGCCGATATTTACAGTCACACCCCGGTCGTGCAGCTCTTTGGCGGCAGCGGCGCTCTGGAAGTGACCTATTTCATACTCCTCTTCAGGTACTTTAGTGCGGTGACGTGAGCGTGAATCCACAACTCCTCTTGGCGTGAAGGTGAGCAGGCGCTCTTTTTCCCAGACGTTGGTGTGCTGGTACCAGTAGTACTCACCGCTCATGCTGCCGTAGTTCACCACCAGGGTAGGGGTGTATCCCACATTCGATTCGCCCCACATGGTCAGTACATCGTTATAGAGCGGATAGATCGGCACGTTGTGCTCAATACCGGTGTGTCCGTCCAGAATCATGCTCATGTTGTGGGTAAAGGTGGACCCGCCCTCAGGAACCACGTTCACGCCCAGTTCACGCGCGGCCTGCAGTACCTGCTGACGCTGATCCCTTCTCGGCTGATTGTAGCTCTTTACCGAGGTGGCGCCGAACGCCTGCGTTCTGCGAATGGCAGACCGGGCATCTTCAAGGTTGTTGATTACCGTTTTCTGCACGTTTTCTGCCCCGTAGAGAATTCTACCGGTTGAGAAAATTCGAGGGCCAATCATGTTTCCTGATCGTACCATCTCTGCCTGAGAGAAGATCATCTCGGTGTTGGAGGAGGGATCATGTACTGTGGTTACGCCATACCCCAGGTTGGCAAAATACTCCCACTGCTGATTCGGGCTTAGCCCGTGGCGGAAATTGCCGATGTGAGCGTGAGCATCCACCATTCCCGGCATGATGGTGTGTCCCGAAGCGTCAACCACATGGGCACCGCGCGGAACAGACACGTTTGCACCCACCGCTTCAATCCGGTTTTCGCGAACCACAATCGTTCCGTTTTCGATCACTTCATCGCCGTTCATGGTGATGATTCGGGCGTTGGTAAAAGCCACTACTCCGGAAGGCTTGTCGGTTTGCAGTTCCAGCCCGATTCGGATGCCGTCACTGTCGCCCAGTGGCAACTCAAGCTCTTCTGAAGTATCGCCATTCAGGAAGTCGAAGGCTTCGCCCAGTCCAACGGTGAAATACTCCTCGCCGAGGGTCCAGTGCAGTTTCTCGCCATCGGCTGACCAGTGCAGGTTGTAGCCGGCGTCTCTGGCTACGTGTGTAACCGGAATGGCCCTGGTGTTGGCATTCAGGGTGATATTGGAACCCACTTTCGGCATAGGCGCGATATACACTTTATAGAGCTCTGTAAAGGCGATCCACTCATTGTCGGGACTCGGCGTAAAGTCGAGCGCGTACTGTGAGCTGAAGTGCTGGCGGTCGTCCTGGCCGTTCAGATCCACACTGCGGAAGCTGGTACGGGCCTGGTAGAAAATCCTGTCACCATCTGCATTAAAGGTGGGGTTGCTGCCACCGCCACGCAGGCGCTTTTTCTCACCACCCGAAACCGGCATGGTAAAGATACCTGAATTCTGCGTGTAGGCATGCCCCTGGTGGTTGTTACCGCCATCACGACGGAAAACCAGCGTCTCTCCGTCCGGAGAGAATGATGGTGTACGATAGATCCCTTTCTCTGTGGTGATAGTCTCCGGGTTTGCACGCCGGCGGTCGAGCCTCAGCGTTTTGATGGAGCCGAGATCACCGTCGGTCCATGTAACCCAGGCGATGGTATTGCCGTTGGGCGAGAAGGCCGGTTCAAATTCGAGATTCTCCTCGCTTGTAAGACGCTCGGGTGTTCCGTTCGGGAGCTCTTTTTTCCAGAGATAACCTGCTGCGTTAAAAACCAGCAGGCTACCGTCGGGCGAGGTAATGGAGTGGCGAACTGCCTTTGCCGTGAACGTATCGGGAGCCGGGTCAAACTCAAAATGGACTACATCGGCAAGCTTGTGATTAACTTCTGCTGTAAACGGAATGATTTCCGACTCGAGCGTCTCTACATTCAGTTTGTTGATTTTGCCCTGGGCCCAGAAGATCAGGTGTTCTCCGTCGGGCGTCCAGTTGAAATTGGTGTAGGGGCCGAAAATCGCCCACGCCTGCTGCTGGTCTTTGCTCATATTGTCATAAACAGGCCGCTCAATCCCGGTCTCCAGGTCGCGGATATAGAGAACCGATTTGGTTCGTACCCGCTTGATAAAGGCGAGCTTCTCACCATCAGGGGAGAGGGTGGGAGAGATCGCGCCGCCCGGACCGCCGGTAATGCGTTCGATATTGCCCTCTTGGCGGTCGTAGCGGTTAATCACATAGATCTGGCTGTTGGGATCTTTATTATACTGAAACATACCGCCGGGATAGACATCCTGGCTGTAGTAGACGTAGCGTGCATCGGGTGAGACAAACGGCTGCCCCTTATCCTGCTGGTCGTTTGGACGCTCTGTAAATTGAATACCGGAACCGCCGGTTTTGTGATACATCCAGATTTCACCGGCTCCGAGTGAGCGGGCTGAGGTGAAGTGCTTCCGGGCAACCAGGTAGTTGCCGTCGGGAGTCCAGAAGGCGTTGTTGAGCAGCCGGAAACTTTCGCTGGTGATCTGTTTTGCGTCAGATCCGTCGCGATTCATCACCCAGATGTTGTCGCCCCCTCCCGCATCGCTGGTAAAGGATATTTTGGAGCCATCGGGACTAAAGCGGGGCTGAACTTCGTAGGCCAGGCTTTCGCGTATTACCTGCGCCCGGCCGCCTTCCATTGGCATGATGTAGATATTGCCGAGCAAGTCAAAGACGATTTCACGCCCGTCTGGACTCACATCGAGGTTCATCCAGGTTCCTTCAGTGGTTTCAAAACTGATTTCTGTGTAGTCGGCGCGGTGTTGAGTTACATCCCATTTGTCGTTGTCGTTGTCGTTGTTTTGAGCTGTTGCGCTTAGTGCAAGCAGAGCTGAGAGTACAAAGAGTAGCAAATATTTCATGTGTATGGTCACTTTGGTTGATAAACAGTGTGGTGAATGTTACTAAAAGTTGACGAGAATCGCGGATCGTTTTTTGTAAGAAGATATAAAGGGTAATCCGCCGGGAAGGTTATCAATTGGAACAAACAGCTTTAAAAAGAGTTTAACAACTATAGGATATTTCCGATTTTACGCTTTTTTTAAAGCAAATTTTACAAACGAAAATATATGTTATTGATTATTAAATATCATGATTCCGTCGATGGAAAATTTGAGTATTTTGAATTATTTAATAGTTTGTAACGTTATTATTGATATCGAAGAGAATCATGCCGTTAATGTCTTTTTAAATAAGATAGTTAGTGCATGCAGAATGAGAATTTAAACCGACAAAAGATGTACTACTCATGAATATAATTTTAAAAATATTTCTTGCCGCAGCACTCATGTTCACTACATTAAACATAGATGCTGATGCCCAGTCAGACCCTCCTCATGGACTGGCAGAGCTGGAGGCATATTCTGTTTTTGTTGATGCCTACAGGTCCGGAGATTATGAACTGGCAATAAATTTTGGTGAATGGATGCTTGAAGCCAAGCCGAGAGAGATTTCCGGCTATGACGGCTTCTCACTGGAGAGAGTTTTTAATCGAATGACAGAAGTTTACGTAAATGCAGCCGAAGCGGAGAGTGATCCAACCGAAAGCACCGCACTGCTGGAGAAAACTGAAGATACGTTTGAGCAGGTATTTGAAACCTTTGACACAGATGAGATTGATGAGTTTGAATGGCACCTGAGAATGGGGCGCTTCTATCATGAAAATCATGAGCAGATGGATGCCACCATGGCTGACGCCATAGCCAGTTATGAAAGCATGTATGAACTGGATGCGCAGCGATTTGCAGATGAGGGAGACGGCTTTTTTGCCAGTGTACTGCTTATGGATTACGCTTCGAAGGGAGAGAGCGAAAGAGCATTTGAAATTATTGAGAATGTAGAACAGTATGCCACACAGCAGCTGCAGGAGAATATCAATGAGGTGCGTGAGGAACTTTTTGAGAGTCCGGAAGAGCGGATTGAGTTTTTTGAGTCTCGTCTGGCAGATGCCGATGGGGCTGAGCGAGAAGAGATACTTGAAAATTTAGTGGATATGTACGAAGAGACCGGTAAGCCGGAAAAAGCATCTGAACGGGCATTAGAGCTGTATGAAATCAATCCCAGCTTTATAAATACACGGAAGATTGCTGATATTTATCTTTCGGAAGGAAATTACAGGGAAGCACTTAGCTTTCTGAAAGAAGCAGAAGAGCTTGCCGAGTCGGATGACGTCCGGAAAGAAGTTTCGCTTGAAATTGGTGAAACCTATCAGCAGCTTGAAGAACTTGAACAGGCTCGTGCCTATACGAGTCAAGCGATTGAGATGGACAGCGAATGGGGAGCTGCCTATATGAGAATGGCTTCAATCTATGCTGCCTCTGTTTCGCAATGTACCGGTGGTGATGCCCTGGAGCGACATGACCGTACGGTTTACTGGCTGGTACTCGACTATCTCGATAAGGCTGCAGAGGCTGATCCGGCGTTAGCCTCTAACGCAGAGAGCCGTGCAGAGTCGTACGAGCAGGCGATGCCAAGCTCTGAAGATAAGTTTTTCAGTGACTGGGAAGAGGGAGAAAGCTTTGACATCAATGGAGAACTGGATGCGTGCTATGCATGGATAGATGAGACGACGACGGTCAGGTAAATACTAGTGTTAAGTCAATCTTATATTGACGGTTGAAACCTGACAGTATTCCCGCGCTTTTTGCGGGTTTCTGTGAGCGTTGGCGAAAAGAGATCATTGAACAGGCGCTTTTGGATTATTCCGGAAGCGTCTTTTTTTTGACTTCCCCACTAGGACACCTATTCCTGGTTTTTCATGGGATAAGAATCTTGATCTGAATCATAAAAATCTATTTCTGCAGAAATGTTTCACTTAGATTTTTAAATCGTAGGATTGATTGATGAATCTAATTGATTCTGTACTTTTGCCTTGATGCAAAAGTACCATGCCATAGGCATCCCAATGGGGAAAAATCAAGGCTGTGAATTCCCGAAACAGTTCGCTTCGGCTCCGCAGAACGAATCCAAGGTCACGCCTTGTTGGTTTCCGGTCCATAGGCGGA
>REDT01000254.1 GCA_007693295.1 Balneolaceae bacterium | reverse complement strand
GTTTTTCGTACAAAATCCAACGCTGTCAGATCCAGTAGGTGCTGACAGGTTTCGACTAACATCTCATATTTGACATAACACCAGGAAAGATTATATATATTTCCCCACCTGTCGAGCAGTTCGTCCTCTTAAATCAATCCTTTTAGAAACAAATAAACTACATTGTAATTTAAAAACATACTATGCGTTTATCCATGTAAATACTTGCCCCTCATATTTATGAATAAATCGCCAAAGCATAAAACGTCTGGAATTTCCAACATGCCCGGCGATGCCCATTTGCTTCGGTTATTAATGGATCACATTCCATACAGTATTTTTTTTAAGGACAAAAAAAGCCGCTTTACTAAAATCAATAAGGTCTGCGCAGAAAAATTTGGGCTAAGTGATCCAAAAGAAGCAATCGGTAAAACTGACTTTGATATTTTTGATAACGTCCATGCTCAAGAAGCTTTTAAAGATGAGCAGAGAATGATGAAAACCGGTGAGCCAATCACAGGAAAAATTGAAAAAGAGTCCTTCCCGGGAGACGAAAAAACTGTTTATTGGACCACAACCAACAAATTTCCTTTATATGATGAAGAAGGAAATCTTGTTGGTACGTTTGGCTCCACAAGAGATATTACTGAACAAAAGAGTGCCCAAATTGCATTACTTGAGAGTGAAAAAAAATACAGGAACATATTCGAAAATATTCAGGATGTAATTTACAGAACTGACAAAAACGGCATTGTTACTGAAATTAGCCCCTCCATTGAGAAATATTCCGGTTATAAAAGAGCCGATATAATTGGCTCAAATGCTTTAGACTTCTACTACCATTCAAAAGATGGCGAAAAACTAGTTGCAATACTTCGGGAAAAAAGTGAAGTAACTGACTTTGAAATTCGTCTTAAGACTGCAGATCATAGATTGGTTTATACGTCAGTAAATGCTTACATCCTTAAAGATGATAATGGAAAACCGGTCGGTGTTGAAGGAATTATGCGTGATGTTACTGCCAGAAAACTTGCTGAAGATAAACTCCGTGAAAGTGATGAAACGCTGAAAAAACTTTCCGAACAAGTTCCGGGATTAATTTTTCAGTTTCAGCAATTTCCGGATGGTCATTCAAGCATGCCTTTTGCCAGTATAGGATCTGCTGATATTTTTGGCCTCTCACCAAATGAAGTTACAGAGGATGCCTCCAAAGCCTTTCAGAATATATATGAGGATGATCTTGCTAAAACCATGCAAAGCATCCAGGCCTCTTATGAAACCATGGAAGATTGGATAATGGATTTTAGAGTACTTCAACCAAAATTAGGGCTTCGGTGGTTACGTGGTAACTCACGTCCTGAGAAGCAGGCGGATGGCAGTGTAATATGGCATGGATATATCTCAGATATAACGGAGAGTAAACAAAAAGAGAAAGAACTGACAGAAACATTTCATCTGGTAAGTGATCAGAACTCACGCCTGTTAAACTTTGCGCATATCGTATCCCACAATCTTCGTAATCATGCCGGAAGTATACAAACGATTTTGTCTTTGTATGAAGAAGGTGATAATACAGAAGATGAAAAAACTGAGTTATTGGAACTATTGAATATAGCCTCAACACGTTTAAATGAAAGTATTCATGATCTCAACGAAATTATCGACTCCCAGGAGAAAGTAGATAAAGGACTTGACAACATTGGTTTCCAATCAAAATTTGAAAAAGTTAAAGAGATACTATCTTCAGACATCAAGCTGAACAATGTTACGCTAAAGGATTCAATTCCTGACGGTTTAAAGATTTATTATAACTCTGCTTATCTTGAAAGCATTCTTTTAAACCTTATTTCAAATGCTATTAAGTACCGGCACCCGGAAAGAGACCCTGTTGTTTCTGTGGATGTAACTGAGAGTGATGATCAGATTAAGTTGACGGTTTCAGACAATGGAATTGGCATCGATCTGGATAAATACGGAGAGAAACTTTTTGGCATGTATAATACTTTCCATGGCAACCAAAACGCAAAAGGAATTGGCCTCTATATTACTAAGAATCAGGTTGAAAGTTTAGGGGGAGAAATTGATGTGGAAAGCACAGTCGATAAAGGCACCACATTTAATGTTATCTTTAAGACAGCACAAGAATCAGAGAGCTGCTCCCAACTGTTTTAAATATTCATTTCATGTGCGATTGATTCTTATCTTGTTGAACAATTTATAACATCGAAGAGATGGTAATGGAAGAGAATCAATCAGAGAAATCAGCTACAGGCCTTACCGGTAAAAAAGTAGTTATAATCAGTACTGTCGTATTGATTTTACTCATCGCTACTACAATTTTTGTTGTAAACTTTATCAGCACCAAAGCCGAAAAGGAACTATTGGCAATAGTAAACAGCGAACTGGCACCCAATGCTGTAGTTGATATAGGTAATTTCAAGCTTGGCCTGTTCCCTCTGCGTGTTTCTCTTGATGACGTTAAACTAATTCATACAGCGCCATTTGAAGAACAGACCCCCCAGAAGCCACTTCACATGATCCGTGCATTCGAACTGAAACATGCTGAGCTTCGGGGGCTGAATCTTTTTAATATGATATTCAGTGACAAGTGGGATATTGGATCACTCACCTTAGATGGCATTGACCTGGATTTAGTGAGATCTTCCGACAGGCGCCTTACCGATTCAACACCCGTGACGGAACCGCTACATGTTGCCATCAGTGAAATTACAATCACAAATAGCCGGGTATATATCTTTCATGACCGGTCGGGCAGTGCGCCCACTTATAGCACCAATAATCTATATCTTTGGATAAATAATTTTGAAGTACAGGATCCTGAAAAACCACTTTACACCTATTTTGAGAATTTTAGGATTGAGGCTGATTCTTTTAACCATTTAACTGAGGATGGGTTTTATGAAGTATCCATTGAAGGTTTACGGGCAGACAGTAAAGAAAAAACACTCTACCTCTCAAAAGTGTCAAATACCCCATTGTTAACCCCTTTTCAAATAGCTTCAGAAGTCGGGTTTGAAAGAGATGTCTATAAAATTGATGGCGGCCCTCATCTATTTACAGGTTTTGATATTAAAAGCTGGATGAAGTCGGGGGATATTCACATCGGTTATGCTGAACTAAATGGCCTTTCCCTTGAAATTGAAAGGGATAAAACACTCGAGATAGAGCCTCGTGAGAACCGGCCCTTGCTTAACCGACAATTTAAAGATCTCCCATTCTCGTTTCATGCCGACAGCATCGCATGGAAAAGCGGACTGCTCAGCTACACGGAAATGTTTCATGAGGAGGATAGAATTGGAGCAATTCTATTTACAGATATTGATCTCATATTAACACCGGTTCAAAACAGATCCGAGCTCGACGCAATAATAGTGCAAGCAAATGCCCGGTTTATGGAGGCATCCAATTTGGTTGCTGAATTTGAATTTTACCCATCTGAAATGGGAAATCACTCTGTAACAGCCAGTTTAAGTGAAATGGAGTTCATGGAACTGAACAGCACCCTTGAAAATTTAGCACTGGTAAGGGTCATTGACGGTAACCTTAAATCACTTTTACTCTCTTTTCAGGCTGATGACAACAGGGCAACCGGTGAAATGACTTTGATTTATGAAAATCTTGAACTCCGTTTTTTAGATGATGAGATGGCTCAGGGAAACATATCCCGAATCAAATCATTTATTGCCAAAACCTTCGCAATCCACTCTTCAAATAATGATGAGGAGCTCAGGCTCGGTATGGTGGATTATGAAAGAGAAAAAGACAGGTCCATGTTTAATTTTTGGTGGCGAAGTATCGAAACCGGATTAATGGATACCGTAAAGAGATAATTTTCTTTTCATACCTTGAAACAGAAATGTCTATTATTGATATAATGAATCCAATTTTAGATTCAAATAAATGACGCTTCAATCAGGTTCTGTAACTCCAACACCCTTCTACAAGAAATGGCAATGGTATGTTGCCGCTTTCAGTGGCTTACTCATAAGCCTGCTGTTGCTGTTAAT
>REDT01000138.1 GCA_007693295.1 Balneolaceae bacterium | reverse complement strand
GCCGCTATCGCCACTCCCATTGGAGAGGGTGGCATTGCTGTAATCAGAATCTCAGGCAGGGGGGCAGTTGAAAAAGCACAAACATGTTTTAAAGGTAAAGATTTAACCGGTGTTGATTCCCACACCGTCCACTTCGGGAAAATCATCAAAAAAGATGGGCGTGTGATTGATGAAGTTTTGGCGGCTGTTTTCCGATCACCAAAATCCTACACCGGAGAAGATACTGTAGAGATCTCCTGCCACGGCGGCGTGCTGGTGACCCAGGCCGTGCTGGAAACCATCCTGGAACAGGGTGTTCGGGCCGCCGAGCCCGGTGAGTTTACCCAGCGGGCTTTTTTGAACGGCAAGCTGGACCTCGACCAGGCCGAAGCGGTGGCCGACCTTATCCACGCCAAAAGCATTAAGGCCGTGGATGCGGCCAATCAGCAGCTCGAAGGAAAGCTTGGTAAGCATATTAAACAGTTTCGACAGCAGATCATTGACGCCACGGCCATGGTTGAGCTTGAGCTCGATTTTATTGAGGAGGATGTGGAGTTTGCAAATAAAGAGCAGCTCCGGAAATTGCTTGTCGAGGTAAATGATGAGATCGGCAGACTCCTCGACACCTACGAAACCGGCCGGCTTGTAAAAGATGGGGTAAAAACCGTGTTTATCGGGAGGCCCAATGCGGGCAAGTCAACCCTTCTGAATACGCTTGTTGGGAGCGATCGTGCCATTGTAACCGAAATTGCCGGAACCACCCGCGACACTATCGATGCCGACTGGAGCTACGAGGGTTTGCTGTTTAAGCTGATCGATACCGCAGGCCTTCGCGAAACAGAAGATGTGATTGAAGCTGAGGGTGTTAAGCGCTCCCAAAGAGCCTTTGAACAGGCCGACCTGGTGGTCTATCTCAAAGACCTGTCCCTGCCGTTAGATACAGAAGAGAGAGAAGAGATTGCCGGATTTCAAAAACGCGCAGCACAGACCCCCTTCTTGCTGATTGGCACTAAACTAGATCTAAACCAAAGTACCCCGGACAGCCTGTCCGGCGGAGGAGGAAAAGAAGAACGCATCCACTACGACCTCAAAATCTCTGCTATCGAAGAGCAAAACATCGATGAGCTGAAAAAGCTTATGAAGCATCGGGCGCTCGAAAACAAAGACTACGACACCTCCAGCCTGCTGGTCACCTCATCGCGCCATCGTGACGGCCTTCAAAAAGCGAGAGAGAATGTACAGCGGGCGATTGACGCTCTTGACCGGGGCATGACGGGGGATTTTCTCTCCATCGATCTGCGCGCCGCCCTGAAAGAGCTGGGCACTATTACTGGAGAGGTAACCAATGAACATGTTTTGGACTCGATATTTTCGAGGTTTTGTATCGGTAAGTAGTATTGATCACACACTTTTCTTACCGGCAACTTGATCATCCGGCCTCCATACTCATCTGTGCCATTTTCTCTCCCATTTGCACTGCCGGCACCGATACAGGAGATCCACCTGCGTTAAGAATCAACTCATCTTCACGTTCATTTTGAGTTAACACCCTGATGTTACCCTTGTAATTCTTTTTTCGCAGCTGCTCAACAATGAACACCTTTGTATAAATATCTCCAGACATCGACAGAAGTATGGTTTTCAGCTTGGGCATGTCGAGCTCTTCCCAAAAGAATGCGTCCTGTGCATCCGCATAAAGAACACGATATCCATCGTCCATCACTGCTTTTACTCTGTCCGGATCAATATCAATCCCCACCGCAGCTTCACCTTTCCCCTTAAAATACTTAAGGGCCGCCTGACCTGTCTGCCCCAACCCTATAACCAGGTATTTTGACGCACCCAGAGATACGGGCTGATGGTCGGGATGTTTTACGCTTCGCTCAAACCTGCGCAAAAATTTATTATATCGCTGCCAAAGCCGGTCTTCATATCGTACCACTATCGAATTGATTACATAAGAGATTGCGGTTAACAAGCCAAGTATTATGATCATTTCTGACGGAATAATACCTGCTGAAATAGCAACAGCGCCGGCAATTAATGTAAATTCACTATAGGCGGTAAGCGTAACGGTTGAGAGAAATCCGGTTCTGGCCCGAAGCTTGAAAAACATGAAGAGACCGAAAAAGAGAACTGCCTTTAACGGAAGCAGCAGCATCAAAACACCTATAAAGTAGAAGCCATCAGCATCGGGCAATCCGCCAAGGCCAATCTCCATGAAGAAACCTACCAGAAATGCCTCCTTAATTCCCCAGATTTTTTTCTCCAGTTGATCGGCTTTATCGTCATTTACCAAAAGCATGCCCATCACAAGGGCACCCAGCTCACCACTTAAATTCACGGACTCAAAAAGCGCAGATCCTCCCACTGCCAATGAAAGCGCCATTAAAAGCAAAAGCTCTTCACGCTCAACAATGTACAGGAGTTTTGACAGAAGCGGACGAATCAGCGGCAGACCCAGCAAAACAACTGCCCAGGGTGAAGGAATGCCACCGCCTGCATAAGCAATGATTCCGATTGCTACAAGATCCTGGACAATCAAAATACCAATGGAGAGACGGCCGTAATAGGATCCAAGTTCGTTGCGGCTCTCCAGCCCTTTGGCCGCAAGTACCGTACTTGAAAAACCGAGAGTTATCGCTACAATCACAGCCGCTTCCACACTTAGCCCAAAATAGAGACTGATAGGCACAAAAATTGCGGAGGATATCATCAGGTGAATCAGCCCCACACCCAGCACCTCCTTTTGAAGAATATTCTTCAGGCTGATGTGGAGCCCCACTGTAAAAAGCAGAAAAATAACCCCTAAATGGGCGATTTCGTGAAGCATATAACCCGGTTCGTACGTAGTAAACGACAACCCCAGCCCTGCCACAAGATATCCCACCAGCGGCGGAATATGGTAGCGGTTTAGCAGTAATCCCAGCAGAAAAGCCAGTCCGATCCAGACGATATCCATAAAGAGAGTAAAATTTTATTTAATTAGGAGAGTTCTGTGACTCGGCGGGTAAAGTATGAAAGTTGACGCTTATTTTATAAGCTGTAAAAACTAAACTTCAGTATAACCCCGGGTGGTGTGTCCGATTTTAATATACACCATGGTCAGATCATCGTGCTGAGGTTCACTGCCGGTAAATGCAAAAACAAGACCGGTTGACTCCTGTATTAGCCGGCTTGCTTTCTTCAGGCGATCCCAGAACACGATGCGGAAAACGGCTATCAGGATAAGGATATGTAAAAAGACAAAATAGCTGTAGGCGAGATGTACAATCAGAAGTTTCAGGCTGCTATTGGGGTCATCAGGATGAGGCTGATCGTATATAAATCAGTTGATCACCGCAAGTCCGGTGGCAATCAGCAGCCATATCACCAGCTCTTTGATAAGCGGAGTCTCTTTGTTTGGAAACGATTGGCTCATGCGCCGTTTGTGGGTGGTGATTCAGAACTGTGATGTGGTGAATACGATCACACTCTGATCTATAATTCTTCCAGGGCCTGAATCAGTTCGGATTTATTCATTTGGGAATATCCTTTAACCTTAAGCTCTTTGGCCAGGTCATACAGTTCCTGATAGGTTAATTCGGCGTAATCCTCTACGTCCTGCTTTAAGTTTTGGACTGTTTTATTGGTTTTGCTGAGGATTGAATCCGTACTGTTTTTCAGCTGCCGGCTCAGTTCTTCAGTGTTTTTTTTGATCTCCTTGAGATATTTTTCTGTATTCTTTGCCAATCTTTCCCTGGTGTTCTTTCCTTTATCAGGGGCAAACAGTACGCCCAAAATGGCTCCTGCAGCTGCACTTGTAATAGCAACAAGAATTAGTTTATCGTACTGTATTGGAATTGGATCATCTTTTCTATTGAACTGACGGACAAATTTTTGAAAATCTTTCTTATCTAGCATCGCCATGATTAGTGATTTATATTAATGTTTAATGATATATCAAGAATCAGTAACAACTTTAATGCATCCATTCTCCTTGATTCTGTGAATTCCACACCGGACTATTAGAAACTATAAATCGCAATGTTTATTAAGTGCAATATAGAGAAAAGCTTTAATAAATTTGCTAAAAATCCAATATCATCCACTCTAATACAAAAACAAGGCTGTTTAAATTAGAAAGAATACCAGAAAAGGTACATGGGGCTTAGCCACATTTGACAAGCTTTTTTTATGGTGACTATTTTCACTCCAGCTCTCCCTGGCTGCTGGTTTGAAGCACCTCGGATATCAGTACTTTATATCCGTGATACCACTCCCTGAAGCGGGATTTGGCTATTTTATGGACCGGGTTTTTTGCAAACTCGTTAATCGCCTCAAGACTGTCCCAGTAGTAGACAATATTCTCTGTTTTTCCGTCTTTACTAAACCACTTCTCCTTGTAGAGATAACCGGGGCTTTTCAGCGCAATCTTATCAATTTCATTATCCAAGGCATGAAATTCATCATTGTAATCTTTTGGTTTGATGATAAATGTGGCGGTATAGATCGGTTTATTCATTTTGCTTAAAAATCAATTGGTTCAATACAAAAACCCGAACAGCCAGAGTGGTATTCTGTTTTTATAGCCGGTCTCAATATCATCAGATGCTATTACCGGGTTTTGTGCTTCTGTAATCTGTTTGCCTGTTTTGTTTTTTCCACCCGCTTCTATGGTATAGGGCTCAACAAAAAAATCGCCGAACTCGGGCAGTGTTACATCATACTTTCCGTTCGTAAGCTGATTCAGCAGAAACGTTTCCCTGACTGACCCAATATCAGGGTTTTCTCTTAGTGTATAGGAGAGGTTGGTATTTTCAAGATACACTTTGTCCGGCTTCTGAAGAACCGACACTCCTTTTCCATCCCTTTTCAACAGATTCAGCATCCCGGCTTTTTCAAGTGTATTCAACCATAAATAAACCGACTCGCGGCTCACATCCAGTTTTCGGGCAATAGACGATATGTTTGGCTTAAACGGTGCAGATTCTGCGATAACCCCCAAAAGCTTTTTTATTTTTGAAGACGAACTGCTGTCTATTCCCACAGAATAAGCCAGGTCGGAATCTATCACCGTATTGATCACCTGGTTCAATAGCAGGGGGACTTCCGCATTGCTGCTCTCATTCGCAATCGGCAGGTAACCGGTTTTCAGATATCTTCTGAAGTGTGGCATAACCACTGCCTTTTCCGTGATGCTTTTTGAAATCTCTTGATGATTGTTTACCAGATGTTCCAGTTCAAACTTTCCCCAGTTGCCAACCCGGTTCATCCCAAGGTATTCGCGGAAAGACATCCCGGGCAATGTGTATGTGATTACCCGCCGGCTTAAATCGGCTTCTCCCCTGTAAATATCAAGCGCAGATGAAGCAGAAAATACGATATGGAGATCAGGAAAACCGTCGTATATATTTTTCAGCTCAATTGACCATCCGGGATATTTGTGTACCTCATCGATAAAAATATACCGGCCTCCCTCCGTATAGAAGATCTCCACCGTATCGTAAAGTGTGTGCCCGTAAAACCAATGGTGGTCTGCCGTTACGTAGAGCGCCTGATCTGCCGGCAGTTTTAGACCATATTGAATACGCTGCAGCATAAGTGTGGTTTTCCCTGAACCGCGCGGACCCTTGATGGCCAGCATGCGCTGATCCCAGTTGATCTTCCCATACAAAAACCGGTAAAAATCATCCGAAACCTGATCAACTGCACGGTTGTGAAATCTGTATAATGCTTCCATAATTGTTGATTTAAACCAACAAAAATATAGTTAAATTGTATACCATAACCAACAATACTACTTCTGTTATGTAAACCTGAGCTTACAATATGGTCTCTAATCCAGTTTGATATCAATCTTTTGAAGCATTCCCTCTTCCCTCATCAGGGCTTCAATTCCCTCAATATCGCGCGGCACAAAGTCGGTGATCACCTCAACGCCATCTTCCGTTACCACAATCATATCTTCAAGACGCACATAGATATTCTCTTCAGGCACCCTGAACTGGGGCTCGATCACGAACACCATTCCGGGTTCCACCGGTACGGAGTAATCTCCCACATCGTGAACGGCCAGTCCTACACCATGGCCAAGGCCCATGCGTGGATTATCCAGACGCTGACGATAGGAGTCGATAAACTCATCAGCAGCCTTTTTGTAGATATCCTTCGAAAAGGTCATCTGATCAAAAACCGGCTGGAATTGTGCAAGCGCATTACTCATAATCTGCTGGGGAGTGAGGCCAATTTCAATGTTGTTTAGAATCGCCTCATAGAACTCGAGATAAAACGTATAGAGTTCGCGCTGTACCGGGTTAAACGTTCCGTTTGCAGGCCACATCCGGCCCATGTCGCTGGTGTAGTAGTTGTAAACCGGGCCATAGTCCATAAGTATCATATCGCCATCCCTGGCTGCCCGCTTGCTGCTGTGGTAGTGATTCATATAGGCATCGGGCCCTACATGGGTCAGGGCATAATACCCTTCGCCATCCACGCCATTCTTCCAATATATGTAGCGCGCAATAGCCTCCATCTCCTGAGGCAAAATACCAACCTTTGTAGAGCGCATCGACTCCATGATTGCCTCACCATGAAGTTTGGTGGAAATGGTGATTAATTCAATCTCTGCCGGGCTTTTGATTTTTCGCAACTCATCCGTGATCGGATCCAGATTCTGCATCTCAAGATTGGAAGTGAGTGACTCCAGATGCTTGATAAATTCCTGATGGCGGCCCGGCCGGTTGTCAAACGGGTCGTTTTCCCTGTCGCCAAGCGTACGGTTTGCAATCGACCTTGTAACCCCCAGGTTCTCATAGGGACTTAAATGTGTATATACACTTGTAAATTGCCCAATGTTGTACTCTTCAAGATCGGCCTGTAACTGGCTGATATGTTTTACATCATCAATTCCCGATAGCTCCATAACCAATTCAGCATCCTGATAGGATAGAACTTTGCCCTCTCCATATTCCCGGCGCTCAATCCGATCTTGCAGATAAACCGTAGCTTTTTGAGACTCCCCGTCTAAAATCATGTAGGCGTGAGGCGATACAATACCGGATAAATAGTAAAACTCATTGTTCTGCCTGAAAATCTGAAAACCCATTGGCATAGGCGCCCCTTGTATAATTGCAAACGCATTGCTGCCGATTTCGGAATACACTTGGTTCCGTCGTTCAGCAAACTCCCCGGGTGAAAAGTGAGTTGTGAATAGCGGGCGTTCCTCCTTTTCATAAGAGGTATTCCAGGTATGCTGGGCGTCTGCTGTTGAAAGTATAGCCGGGCTGATATAGGTGGTGATAACCAGGAGGAGCAATAACTTTGCAAACAGATGAGAGGGAGTAAGTAACATTTTCATGGCGTTCAGTTTTCAGGAATTGTTTTTTGAATTGTACGACATTCTTCATGATTAACACAATACTTTCACAGCCATATCAAGCTGAAAGTGAATTTCTAAAACGAACCGATAAATTCTTATGTTTACCATGCAGGTAAACAACCGATACAAATAGGTAACCTTCACATATTACAGAGAACGTTCATTTTGAAACTGAATGATATATTTTATAATCAGCTGCTAAAAGCACATAAAGATGCGTCCCGCTGTCCGCCCCCCGAAATGGTGATCCGCTTCTTTGAGGATCTGCTTGGAGTTTTGTTTCCTGAATTTGCCAGACAGAGGTATTCTGATCGTGAGGCCCTAAAAAATCGTTTTACGGAATTAAAAAACGAGTTTCGAACCATACTTGATCACAATATTGAGTGTGCGAAAAGTGGCGTGTCAGGTTTGGAGGATCAATTCTTTAGTGAGCTGCCAAACATTCGTGCAAGACTGATTCTGGATATAAACGCAATGTATGAGGGTGACCCGGCAGCAAGGAGTACGGCTGAAGTGATACGAACCTATCCCGGATTTTATGCCATTGCGGCTCACCGCATCGCCCACTGCCTGCTTAACCTTGGTGTAAATATGATACCGAGAATTATTTCAGAACATGCGCACAGAGAAACCGGCATCGACATCCACCCGGGTGCACAAATTGGAGATTCACTCTGTATAGATCATGGTACAGGGATTGTAATTGGTGAAACCACGATTATAGGATCTTACGTAAAAATTTATCAGGGTGTAACACTCGGTGGATTAAGTGTAAAAAAAGAGGATGCGCGGAAGAAGCGCCATCCCACAATTAAAGATCATGTAGTGATTTATGCAGGAGCTACCATATTGGGTGGCGACACAGTAATTGGTGAAAACAGTATCATAGGTGGTAATGTGTGGCTGACCAAAAGTGTTCCTGCCGGCTCAAAAATCTACTATCAGGCCAAAATGACGAATGCAAGCGGTGAAACCGATACCATAACGTTTAAATAAACTATGAAACTGGAAGAACTTATTGGCAACACACCACTCATTGAATTAGAGCAGATTCCCGTAAAGAAGAGTGTCAAAATCTACTGCAAGCTTGAAGGTCAGAATCCGGGCGGCAGCGTGAAAGACCGCGCAGCCCTGGGAATGATTAACGGCGCACTGATGCGGGGCGACATTAAACCGGGAGATACACTTGTAGAGGCCACAAGCGGAAATACCGGAATTGCCCTTGCCATGATCGCCGCAATCAAAGGCCTGAAGATGAAACTTCTGATGCCTGAGAATGCTACTGAAGAGCGTATAAAATCTATGAGGGCGTATGGCGCAGAGGTTATTCTAACACCCGCTGAAAAAACCATAGAATATTCACGCCAACTTGCAGATGAGATGGCCCGTGATCATGGATATTTTCAGCTGAATCAGTTCGCCAATCCCGACAACTACAGAATGCATGAACAGACCACCGGCCCGGAAATATGGAGAGACACTCAGGGCAAAATTACCCACTTTGTCTCATCAATGGGCACCACCGGAACCATTATGGGCGTATCACGGTATTTGAAAAAACAAAACCCGAAGGTGCAGATCATTGGAACTCAGCCAACCGAAGGATCCTCAATTCCGGGAATCAGGCGGTGGTCAAAAGAGTTCCTGCCAAAAATATTTGAGCCGAGCCGTGTTGACCGGACAATTGATGTGAGTGAAGAGGAGGCAGTACAAATGGCCCGGAGAATGGCAGTGGAAGAGGGTATTTTTGCCGGAATGAGCAGTGGTGGTGCTTTAACAGCTGCTTTGAAATTAGCCGAAGAGTTAGAAGAGGGACTCATCGTCTGCATCACATGCGACCGCGGTGATCGCTATCTGAGCTCATCACTTTTTGAGTAATTGAAATCTAATTAACCTGCAGGATTTTATGAGACACCCTTTCCATTACAAGAAGCTAAATATTGGCACTCTGCTAACCACCTTCTTCATCACAGGTTATCTCTTGTTCCTGACGGGATTCAGTTTTGATTATGATGTACAAACATCAGCGCCGGATATTGAGATTACCTGGCAGCATGAGGAGGAGATCGCCAAATGTGTAACATGGAAGTACTACTATGGCGAGGAGTTTTTTAAGTCGAAACAGAGTATCAACCTGATAGATGTAGATTTAAGCTGTGCAGATTTAACGGCAAGTTTTGCGTGGTCGGACTCCCTGCTGGTTAAAACCAGTACGTTTGGAGAACAGAACAGTGCAGTTGCTGCAATTAACGGTACTTTTTTTAACATGGAGAGAGGGGGCTCGGTTGTCTTTTTTAAAGTTGATGGTGAAGTGATTTCTCGAGGGGCGGTCAATCGAAGACTCTATTCAGAGAGTGGAGGTATTGCCATTCATAATGATGGAACCATAGCCATTGTTATCAGGCCTGAAGAGGGATGGCTTACAGACAACAACCCCACGGTAATGGGGTCAGGGCCGCTTTTAATACTGAATGGTGAACATCAGCAATTGCGGAACGATCCATTTAATGAATTCCGCCACCCAAGAACGGCCGTGGGAACTACCACAGATCAGAGGCTATTGATGATTACCGTTGACGGCAGATCATCTGAAGCTCATGGAATGAGCACACCGGAACTTCGCGAGTTTATGGAAAATATTGGCGCGGTATCTGCTTTAAACCTCGACGGCGGCGGCTCTACGGCGATGTGGATTGCGGGCAAAGCTGAAAATGGCATCGTAAGCTACCCCAGCGACAACCGTCAGTTCGACAGGCAGGGCGAGCGGGGAGTTGCAAACGTGCTGCTGTTAGCACCCAAAAAATGACCCCTATCCTCTCCCGAACGAGCGAAAGTTATAGCTGAATGAGAAGAGCATATATCGGGTCAATACGTTTGAGCGATAATCTTCGATGAAATCTTCCTGAATATTTCGGCTGATGTCGTCGTTCTGTCCCAGAATATCAAATAGGGTTATCCGAAATTCTGCCGCTTCATTTTCAAGGAATTTATACCCTATTGAACCATTCCAGAAAATATTGCCTTGATTGAAGTCGTCTCCAAGGCCTGCATAGTGACGAAGGTTAATATTACTTGCCAATACAAGCCCTTTAAATGGCATCAGATTGACGCCCCCATTGGCTCGGCCGGCATAGTAATTGTTGTCAAGTTCCGGGCGTATGGAGTTCTCTACAATATTGTAGTTTGCATAATATGCAACTCTGAAATCTACCCTCTCGCTTATGTTACTGCTTATTTGAAAACCGGAGTTCAGGCGATAGGTGTCGGTAAGGTTGCGTGCATCATCAATAAATGAAGGCCTTCGGTTAAACCCGACCCCGGCATTCAGGTTTAGGTTACTGCTGATGAAATCTACCGGAAGGCTTCTGTTTATTCTGGAAAAGAAATTATGTGAAGAACCGATATTGTCAGGTGAAACGAGCCTGGAGCCTCTTCTAAGAATAATGCCATCAGCAAGCTCTGTATCTTCCCGGGCAACAAACGTTCGGTTACCGATATGGTTTTGAGTAATGTTAAATGAAATAAACCCTGATGTGGAGCTTCCCTGCTCCGGCCTTGTATGGCGCAGCCGGATTGAAAAGCGGTGATCGTATTGTTGTTCAAGATCGGGGTTCCCGGCTGTAAGCCTAAACGGATCCGAATTGTCAATTACATTCTGCAGCTGTCTTACAGACGGAGTACGTGTACCGGTATTATAGTTAAAACGAATATTGGACCGTCTGTTAAAACTATATTGAATAGAAGCTCCGGGAAGAAAGTCCTGCCAGGTTTGAGAGATATCAGATGCGATCGGAAAAGTTTGCTCACCATCAAGCAATGTATGCTGCCAGGACATATTTACATTCGCATTAATCCTGTCATTACTGAATCTGTAACTGCCTCTGACCTGATTTGTGAAAACCCGGTTGTCATAACGGTTTGTCAGTGTCGTATCAATGCGGCTGTAACTGTTAGTGGTTTCATCAAACCGAAACACATCCTGTATAGATTCATTGTTGCTTATCGATGGCTGATACGTGAGCATGAGCTGGGTTCGCTCTGTTAGAGGCTCGGTAAATGAAAAATTTCCATTTACAGTATAACCGCCGTTAAATGTTTCTGTTTGCTGATCATTGACGATTCGATTTTCTCCATCGCCAAAATACCGGCTGTCATCGAGCTGATACCTCTCTCCGCTCCTGTCATTAATGTTAGTTCTGAAATTTGCGGAAAATGTTCTTCCACGAGTTTCAAAACGCTGGCGATACAGCAGGTTACTATTCACGTTAAATGCCGCCTGACTGTTACGATTTTCCCGGAGAATATTGTTTACCAATTGGCTGTTTTGGTCAAGAGTAAAACCATCCACAAGTTGTGCAGAACTGTTACGCTGAATACTGATTCTGGGCGTGAAAATGAATGATCTGCGATCGTCAAAATTGTGTTGCAAGCGCATGTCAAACCGGTGATTGTAATTATCGCTGGTATTGAAAGCATTTTCATCGTAACGCTGGTCTGCAGAAAAACCTGTCAGGTAGATTCGTTCGCGATTCAGATTGTTAGTGTTGTCAGTCAGGTTAAAAAAGTAGCTTGCGTTAATTCTCCAGCTGTCATTCCAGCGATCATTATAGTTGATTCCGGTGGAATGAACTGAGCTTATTCCATTTTGATTGCCCGTTCTGAAGTTACGGGTGGCATTTCCTCCACGCCCGCCTCCGGATCCGGATGCTTCTGAAACTCCGATAAGGTCTTCGCTGGAAAAGTTTTGCTGATTTATATTATTGGTCATCCCGATCACAGAAACTCGTTGCGCTCCACTGAAGTGGTTATAATTACCGCCGGCCAGGTAGCGGGTTTGAGAACCGTACCCCGAGTTCATTCTTCCAAACTGACCCGTACTCATGCCGTCGCGGGTTACGATATTAATAGTCCGGTCTGAATTTCCATCCCGAAAGCCGGTAAATCTAGCCTGGTCACTTTCACGATCAAAAACTTCAATTTGAGAAACAATCTCGGCAGGCAGGTTTTGCAGAACCATTACGGCATCATCTCCAAAAAATTCCTCTCCGTCTAACAGCACACTCGCCACATCCTCTCCCTGAGCTTGTAACCGCCCATTTTCTATCACAAAGCCGGGCATTCGTGTTACCAGTTCCTGCACACTTGCATCCCGGTTGGTGCGATAGCCATCTGCATAATAAGCGGTGGTATCGCCACGCACATCAACCCTTGGACGGCGGGCTGTTATCCTGAACTCTTCCAGTTCTATACTGCTGCCAACCAGAATGATTTCAATCGAGTTAAGAGCTTCTTCTTCGAGTGAAATGGATTGGGTTTGTGCTTCAAATCCAAGAAAAGAAGTTCTGAGCTGATAGGAACCGGGAGAAATATTTATAATTCTGAAGGTTCCGTCGGATGCGGAAGCAGTACCGCCAACAAAAGAGCTGTCGGGCAGGCTAAATAGCTGAAGGTTCGCACCGCCAAGGGGTTCCGTTTCATCGCCATCTGTAGCATAAACGGTTCCGGAAATAGCAAGCGATTGTCCAAAGGCAACCGTGCTTGACATAAATAAATATGCAGTCGGAATTAAAAAGAGCAGTAGCAATTTATTCATGTAAAGGAGCCCGGATGATTATCCTGAAAGTTAGTTAGAGTGCCCAATAAATACTCATAACGTGAAAATATTGCTTTCGTGATATGGCCGTTGTAAAAAGATTTATTCTGCTTAAATCATTTTATGAAGTGCCACTATGATTTTCCCAAATCATTGGTTTTTTTATTCGTAGCGAAGCGACTCAACGGGGTCGACTTTGGCGGCTTTCAAAGCAGGAAAAATTCCGGCAACCAGGCCAATGATTGCAAGTACGCTAATCGTTACAATTACAGCCGTTTGAGATATTTGAGGACTACCCAAAAAGTCTGCTGCTCCGCCCGACAGGTTCATGCTTAACACGCCAAAAACGATAGCGGAGGATATGGCCAGCCCAATAAATCCGCCCAGGAAGGAGATAAAAAGCGATTCAAAGATAAACTGAACAATGATGTGAATTTTCCGGGCACCCACAGCCAGCTTGATCCCGATCTCTTTGGTACGCTCTTTCACCACCACAAACATGATATTGGCTACGCCCACGCCGGCAATCATAAGCGTAAAAAAGCCGATCACAAAAAGGAAAACTTCGAGACCCGTTGCTACTTTTTGGTTCATCTCTTCCATTTCAATAAAATCCCACATGGGCATAGCCTGTTCATCGGCCGGATCAAATTTATACTTAGACGACATCAGCGAAGTTACTGCTGTTTTGATATCCTCCTGCATCGAGGGATCGGATGGACGTATCAAAATGGAACCGACATTCCGGTTGCCGTAAATATTTCTGAATGTGGTGTGTGGTATAATAGCCCTGTTTGCATCGGGACCGTTGTTCATGGATGTTTGCATTTTGGGCTTCATCACACCGATAACGGTAAAGGGTACATTGTCGAGCATAACCTGCCGGCCAATGGGATTTTCATCCTTAAAAAGGCGCTCGGCAATATCATCCCCTAAAAAGAGAACCCGCCGCTGTTCGTCCACATCCCGCTCGTTAATGAAGCGGCCGCCTGCAGCCGGGTACATGGTTCTCATGATTTCAAAATCGGGGTTAACCCCTTCCATATAGGTATTGGTCACAACATCGTCCACCTGAAGCCGGGCACCCCATCGGCCATACTGCGGGCTGGAGTGGTCAATTCCCTGTACGGCCCTGTTTATCAGAGCTACATCATCTTCAGTGAACCTAACAGGCCGGCCAATGCCCAAGCCCTCATAGTTCATACTGGTCTGTCCGCCATAAATAACTATCACCTGGTTGCCGGCTCCCAGCATACCTTCCACCATGCTGTTTCCCAGCCCCCTTCCAAAAGCGAGTAACAAAACCACCGAAAGTGTTCCCCAGGCGATAGCCGTGAGCGTTAATGACGAGCGCAGCTTCTGTTTGCCCAGGTCCGTAAAAAATTCTCTGAATAGATTACCCCACATAATTTACCTCCTTAAACATTCTACAATATCCAGTCTGGATGCTCTCCAGGCCGGCAGTAAACCCGCCGCAAAACCGACAAATCCAAGCACAGCAAAAGCGATCAGCCCAACTTCCGGGGAGAAATAGGGAGACCCAACAAATTCTTTGATCGGCAGATTTTGAGTCGCCTCAACCAATATCCAGCCGGTTCCATAACCCGCTGCTGCTCCCACGCCGATAATCAAAAAGGTCTCTGTGAAAAACTGACCCATGATGTGATGTCGCCTGGCCCCTACTGAACGGCGTATTCCAATCTCTTTCATCCGCTCCTGAACCACTACAAACATGATGTTTGCCACGCCAATGCCCCCTACTGCCAGCGTAAAGAAGCCGATGAGTGCAAGAAATCCATTGATTCCCAGGAACATGATGTTAATGAAAGACCAGAACTCGTTGGTATCCCATATCCCGATGGCATCCCTGTCAGATGGGTCAAAACGGTGTTTCCTTGCCATCACCTCATACACCTGGTCTTTAATAGCGGGTGCAAGTGCCGGATCGACAGGAGTGTAGAGAATATTATTTATTCTGTCGGTTCCCATCATAGCTGAAAATGTGGTGGCCGGAATAAATGCCCGATCCTGATCCTGCTGTGAGTAGGATGAGTTCTGAATCTTCTCCTGCAATACACCGATTACTGTAAAAGGGGTATCTCTGACCATCACCGTTTTTCCAACGGGATCTTCGTCTCCAAATAGATTGGATGCAAGCCTGTTGCCGATAAAAATAACCCGCCTCCTTTCTTCCAGGTCACGGTCATTCAGCCAGCGGCCACCGGGTTGCTCAAATGTATTTCTTAAATCGCGATAAACTGGATATACGCCACCTACAGATGAATTTCTTCTTTTCTCACCATTTACTATTGGCATGCTGCTCATATACTCAGGGGTAGCCACATCGATATCAGCAATTTGATCTTGTAGCAGCTGAGCATCCGCCTCTCTGTACCGGATAGGCCTGCCAATGCCGTAACCTTCAAACGCTTTGGTGGTATTGCCCGGAAACATGATGGCGAGCTGATCACCCATTCCCCGCATATTTAACACGGTTTGATCACGGAATCCAAAACCGAATGCCAGCAACAGAATGAGTGTGGCCGTTCCCCACATAATCCCGAAAATTGTGAGGAAACTTCGAAGCCTCTGCTGGTTCAGATTCCTGATAAGTTCGGTTATGTGGTTAAAGAGTGTCATTGAATATTATGGAAATGATTAATTGACCGGTCGAAAATTATTACCTCACAGTGAGCGTCCTAACCGGTCGCTCCAGCACTTTATCGCCCTCCTCAAGGCCATCGAGTACGGCAACAGTGATGGCATCGCTCAGGCCCACTTCAATCTCTTTTTCAATGCGGCTGCCGGGTTCATTGCCGGGCACTTCTATAAAGCTTTTTCCATCCCTCATTGAGATAACCCGCTCTGGAATAGTTACTGCGTTCAACACTCTTTCAATGATGATATCAGCGTTAGCAGAGTATCCGGCCCTGAGAATGGCGCCATTCGTATCGGTAATGGTGATTTCAACCGGGAAAACAGTGGCATTATCCTGCTGTTTGGCCTTCAGTGAGATTCGGGATACTTCTCCGTAAACAACAACCCCGGGAAGGGCACCGATCTTTATTTCAACAGGCATACCTTCTTCCATTTTACCCACATCAATCTCATCAACCGTACCCTTAAAGAGCAGTTTATCCATTCCGGCAAGGCTCATGAGCGGAGTTCCCGCCTGATAGGACGTAAGCGGCACTACCGGCTCACCAACGTCTACCATTCTCTCGAGTATATATCCGTCAATAGGCGCCCGGATAACCGATTCAATCAGGGTTTCACCCATCATAATGCGGCCGGTTTCAAGCAGCTGGAGACGCTCTTTATTGATCTGATGGCGAATCTTAGCATCATTATATTGCTGCTGAAGCTGCTCATACTCCTGCTGGGATGACAAATTCCTGTCCCGAAGAACCTTCATTCTATCCAGTTCTCTCGACAGGTTCGCCATCTCCATTTCTGTTCTTTCGAGCCCTCGCTTGGCTTCGGCAAGTTCAAGCGGTGTAGGGTCCGGCCTCACTTCTATCAGAGGATCGCCCTGACGAACAAAACTGCCGGATTCAGCAAAAATCTTGCTTACAACTCCTGAGATTTTTGATTTAACCTCAATTTCATTTTCAGGTTCAATGGTTCCTACTGCGAGGGCTTTTTCAACAACTGAACCCGTTTCTGCAATGATGTGAGGTTCGTTCTCCTCCTTATCGTTTGCGCTCTTACTTTGTATGAGATAAAATGCTCCGCCACCGAACAGAATCAGAACAAGCAGTGAAATCCAGATTCGTTTTCTTGTTTTATTTTTTGCCATTGCGCTTCGTAGTTTTTTAGAGATTCAATGTTGTTTACGAGGCGTATCGGCTCAAAGTTTCTCCAAACCAATCCTTTTTTAGCATTGCATACTATTGTCCCGTAGTTAATTACATGTTTAAGTTGAGATTATAAGGTGATAAACATGTATCAAAATTTTGGTTTTAAATCGAACGAAACTTATTCCATATTTTTTCTAATATTGTACATAAACTTAAAACACAAGGAGATCTATGAAACGTACTGCACATGCTGTTTGGAAAGGACCGGGAATGAAAGGTTCGGGAACACTCACAACTCAAAGCGGGGCAATGGAGAACCAGCCCTATTCGATTAAACTGAGGTTTGAAAATGAGGATGGAAAACTGGGTACCAACCCTGAAGAATTGATTGCCGCAGCCCACTCGGGATGCTATGCAATGGCACTCAGTGTTGAGCTCGAGAAAGCCGGCTACACCGCAGACACCCTGGATGTGAATGCCGATCTCTCGCTTGACAAAAATGATGCGGGATGGGATATCACCAAGATCGCACTGAAACTGGATGCTTCCGTACCCGAAATCTCTGATGATGAATTTGACAAACTGGCAAACGCTGCAAAAAACGGCTGCCCGGTTTCAAAAGTACTGAGCTGTGAAATCACCCTGGATTACAAGCTGAACAGCTAACCAGGTAGCCCGGAATGTAACCCGGACAGCGCCGAAGGCGAAGTACCCCGGACAGCTTGTCCGGGGAGTGTGGCCAAAAAGCCCGGCCTGGGAGACAAAAGTATCCCGGTCAGCGCCAAAGGCATCGCTACTACGGGGCCTGTCCGGGAAATGTGAGCCCTGAAAAAGCCTAGCAGGAGTGTTTTCAGCACATACGAAAATACTTTGTAGCCCTGAACAAGGAGTGGTGGCCGACAAGCCCCGGACAAGCTGTCCGGGGTACTTTCCGGGGGCGCAGCCGAGAAGCCCGGACAGGCTGTCCGGGGTACATGTCCGGGGTACATTCCGGGATACTTAGACCTAAGCAAACCTCATAACCCCTCGGCAAACTCAGGCTTACAATAACTGTATGGCCAGTCGCACCAGGTTTTTACCAAATCAATTTTCACCGGGTTATTAAGGGTGTATTGAATCTTGTTCTCAAGTTCGTTGGCATTTCGGATTAATCGATCATAGCTCTCTTCACACCAAAAAGAACCGGATCTGTTTAATTCTCTATTAGCCATTAAGCCGGTATAAGACTTTAGGCCTTGCATGGTTTTTGTTACCGGAAAAGCCTCTTCTTTTTTCTGATCTTCTTGATTTGAAGATAGATCCCTAAACACCAAATGTACATGATTGCTCATAATGCAATAGGCATACAGGTCGTATTCCTTATGATCACGAAAATGAAGAGACTCCATGACGATAGCGGCAATTTTATTGTTCTTCAACCAATGCGGTCCGGTGCTTTGTCCGTCTAAAAGGGACTCATATTTTTTAAAAAATTTGTCTTCAAATCGACGACTTCTTAGTTGATAATCGGCCTTCTGATGGAATTTTTTATTGAACCCATCTCTCAACTTTTTCAATTGCCGTACCACCTCTGTAGGAAGTGACCCTGCCAACCGGAATGTTACAAAATATTCAGCCCCAGGTTCTTGCCAATGCGGAAGATTTCTTCTGTAAAAAGGCATGACTCTCTAATTTTATTCTCTCTGTTATACCTTGCTAAATATTTGTCTGTTTTCCATAAAATGCAACGGAAAAAAGTACCCCGGCGAAGTACCCCGCACAGGGGCCAAAAGTATCCCGGTCAGCCTGACCGGGGAGGCTAAATTTCTAACAAGCTTAGCAAGTTGCTTTCGGAGTTGACCGGTGGGTAGTGGCATAAAACCCGGACAAGC
>REDT01000033.1 GCA_007693295.1 Balneolaceae bacterium | reverse complement strand
CTCTCTGACGATTGGCTCCTTATTTTCGGTGACACCCATAATGCCGCTCCACTCCATCTCTAACTCCCATCCTTTGGGCAGTTTTAACGTGTTGTTTGCAAAATTGATAAGGTATTCCCTGATTTTTGGGTTCGTCCCAAATTGAGCCGTAGTCTCTTCCTCTTTGGCAAGATTTCGTGCTCCGCCAAGCAGAAGCCTGTTTTCCACATTCCTGAAATAGACATAACCGGCATCATGATTAAACGTGCCTTTCCATTTTAAATCCTGGACCGGTTTAGTAATAAATACGAAACCACGTGCAGGTTTAATGGGAAGGTCAAGCAACTGGGAGGTAAACCCATTTGTGGCTATCACTGTTTTTCCGGCCTCAAGCTCAAAATCGTCATTAAACAGAACGCTCCCATTCTCAACGGATTTCACAGCTGTATTCCACCAAACCCTAACCCCGGCAAAGGCAAGCCTTTTATGAAGGTTTTTCATCAGTTTACCACTGTTAATGGCACCTTCCACATGATTGAAAATGGATGGGTAACCTTCGTATTTGGTTTCGCTGTAAACATCCTTTATACCGAGTGACTCGTATAACCGATGGTTCATTTCATGGAGTTGATTCCTGCAGCTCTCAAATAGCTCGCTATCGGTAAATATTTCATATCCACCGGTATGATTGTAATCAATGGCATCCTCCCCCATGGTTTTGCGCAAGAGCCGCAATCCGTTCCAGCGCCGTTCAATTCGTTTTAATACAACCTCTTTGCCGGCAATGTTGATATCGGCCAGATGTTCGGATATTGACCCGATACATGTAAACCCTGCGTTCCGTGTGCTTGCACCCTCAGGTACAATACCCTTGTCTACGATCAGAACATCACTTTCGGGATACTTCTCCTTGTAAAAAAGCGCAACGGATGCCCCAACAATACCGGCGCCAATAATCAACAGATCGGGTTTTTGAAGCCACTCTTCTCGCTCCCAATAGGAAAATGTACGTTTCATTCTGCCAGTTTTTTCATCCATTTTTTTGATTCGGGATCACCCTCTGCCGGTGCCCATTTTGCAAACTCTTTATCCGTTTTGGCATTATAGGGCCCTTTCTTACACTCAAACAAGATGGTATCCTTCTCCAAAACCAAAAAGGAGTGCCAAACTCCCGGTTCAATATCAACAACTCCCGGTATCGGTGATGATGATATTTTTTCAGCTGAGTTTACGACTCCCTGGTCATCAAACGTAAAAAACCGGATCTCACCCTGAAGCAGAACAATCGATTCTGAAGCGTGATTGAGCGGGTGCTTATGAGGCCGGATGTATGTGCCGGGTTGCATGAAATTGATGAGACGCTGTACAATTGCATCCTGGGTTCTGTGAACCGGTAAAACTATGCGGAGTCTTTTACTTTTTCCGGAAGCTTCAATCCCTTTTCTGATCAGCTCTTCCGTAAGCCTGAAGCGCGCTCCCGATGGATTCTCAAATGCCAGTTCAGAGCTTTCACTCATCCGTTTTAAGACGACTTAGAAATTGTGTATTCACCCAAAATCGAAGAACGATAATCGAATTTTCTTCAACTTTGTAGAACAGTTTATAGTGCTTCTCAATTACATGGGCGTAAACTCCCTTACGATTGGTTTCGATGCCGGCATCAGGGAAAATTACCGTTTGTAGAAGCTTATCGTTAATAATATTGTTCAGCACTTTGGAATAGTCCTTATCTCCGGATTTATCATTCCAGTATCTGAAAATACCCTCCCTGTCCTCCTGGGCTGTAAATGTCCAAAAGACGTTTAGATCCATTGTTTAATTTTTTTTTCTGCGTCTTTTTCCCTTAAAAGATTGCCTTCCTGTATATCCTTCATGGCACGGTCAATTGCAAGATCTTCCTCATTACTCAGCTCCATATAGTCCTCTGATATCAACTCCTGATTTTCAAGGGTTGTAAACAGTTTTTTGATCACAGCCTCGTCATCAATCTCTTCAATTCGCCTAATTAAACGTGACTTTAGAGTATCTATAGCCATAGTACCAGTTATTTACGGGTTTACAATTGCGAATTTACAGATTGAGGAGCACGTTTCAAACATAAGACTGTTTATACTTAACCTTTAATCTCGTTTACTCAAATACCAGGCCGGCCATGAGCGCTGCCCCGGTTAAAAACACCTTCTCATCAATATTGTATTTCGGATGGTGCCAGCTCCATTTGGAATCGGCCTCTTCACTTCCGCTTCCCAATAGAAAAAATGCCCCGGGAAATTCCTGCTGATAGAATGCAAAATCCTCACCCGCCATCAGCGGCCGCTCCATTTCAATCACGTTTTTTGACCCAATAATTTTTTCTGCCGATCTGATCAATTTCTCCGTGCACCCTTCATCGTTGATCACAGCGGGATATCCTTCATTAAACTGAAATGTATATGAACCCCCTGAGCCTTCCGTAATCCCCTTCACAATCTCTTCCAGCCTTCTTTTAATCAGAAAAGCCGTATCGCGAGAAAATGTTCGAACGGTACCGATCAGTTCCACACTTTCAGGTATCACGTTGTACGTAGATCCGCCCCTGATTCTTCCTACCGTAACTACAGCCGGCTCAGTTGGAGCAACGGAACGGCTCACAATAGTCTGAAACTGGGTAATTGCCTGTGCCGCCAGCACAATAGGATCTACGGTTAAGTGAGGTGAAGCCGCGTGACCTCCTTTTCCGATAATTTTTATCTCAAATTCATCCGGGCTTGCCATCAGAGGCCCGGCTTTCACAGCGATTTGTCCCGGTTCATAATCGGGACTCATGTGTAAGCCATAGATCTCCTGAACTCCCTGCTTTTGTAAAAAACCGGACTCCGTTAGCAGGCGGCCTCCACCGGGGAGTTTCTCCTCTCCCGGTTGAAAAATCAACAGAACTTTCCCGCTTATTTCATCCCGCAAGTCATTCAATATATTGGCAACACCAAGCAGATTTGCCATATGCGCATCGTGCCCACAGCAGTGAGCCGCGCCCGGCCGTTCGGTTAAAAACTCTTTTTTGGCATCTCCTTCTTCATCCATTGCCAGGGCATCTATATCAGATCGAAGAGCAATTACCCTGCCCGGTTTCTTGCCCTCAATAATCCCGACACAACCCGTTTCCAATGGCCTCTCAACTTGAATATTCAGTTTCTTCAGCTCATGAACAATATAGTCGGTGGTATCGTACTCCTTAAAACTCACTTCCGGATTTTTGTGCAGATAGCGGCGCGTTTGAACCATATAATCGAAATGATTCTCTGCACTTTCACGAATTATCTTTTTTAAATCAGCCATTGTATAAGAGAACGTCTTTGATCTTTGTTCTGTTTTAATATGTAAGTCTTACATTGAATCAATTCCTTCTGCTTTTGAAGTCGGAAAGAATTATTTCCAGCAAGCGCTTTAGAGAATCTCTGGTCTGAAACTGACTCGGAATCCCTATTTTAAAGCACCTTTATAATTTTGAACTAAATATACCCATTTATGAATCCCTTTGAACTGCATATTCCAACAAGAATCTACTTCGGAGAAGAGAAGAAAGAATCATTTTTTGATCAACTGACGGAATATGGATCAAACGTATTGCTTGTAATCGGTGGTGGCAGTGTAAAGCGATTGGGGTTTCTGGATAAAGTACTAAAGAGCCTTGAACATAGAGATATAAAAGTCACCCTTTTTGAGGGAATAGAACCCAATCCCCACGCCCAAACCATTGATAAAGCTGCGGCTCTTGGCAAGAATGAGAAGGTAGATTTTGTATTGGCTTTTGGCGGAGGATCGGTAATGGATGCTTCCAAAGCGATAGCCGGCCTCATTCATGATAACGAAAACGAGATCTGGCCATATGTTCTGGGCGAACCGAAATACAAGAAGATGAAAGGCGCACTGCCTGTAGCTGCAATTCCTACCACGGCAGCCACAGCTTCAGAAGTTACAGCTCATGCCGTAATTTCAAATCCGGAAGTAAAAGGCAAGTCACCGGTCAGTTATCCATTTATGAAACCATCCGCT
>REDT01000152.1 GCA_007693295.1 Balneolaceae bacterium | reverse complement strand
ACGATTTCTGACTTCGCCTCGCCCGGGTTGGAAAACCTGCCGATATGATTGAACTCGAGAAATTTTCCGGCCTGACTCCATAGAAATGCATCATCTGAACCCTCTATGGCGATTAATCCTTTCGACCGAAGAATATTCTCGGGTATACCGCTGTTCAGCGTATCTATCAGATTTCGCTCTTCGAATCGGTTGGAAGTGGTATAGACAAAGGTTTCAATACCGTACTCTTCCGATTCGGATGACCCCTCTTTCTCCAGTTCGGCAACCCAAAGCGAGGATTGTTCTGCTGTTTCAATGTCGAAAATACCCGTATCAATAATCTCTGCCGGATCTACTCTTCCCTGTTCTGCATCCAAAATCCTGGCACGGGGATTCATCGACATAAAGAGCTCGTACAGAGTGGTGCGCTGCTCGCGGGTTGCGAGATCTTTTTTATTCAAAATCAGAATATCGGCGCCTTCAATCTGCTCGGCCAGCAGCTGGCCGTAGCCTCGACCGAACTGATCGCCCGGAACCGTGTTGCTGCGCTGGTACATCTCCATAAACTGGGCGCTGTCTACCATGGTTATAATGGCATCTACAAATACCCTGTCCTGAATATTGGGCAGATCCGGATTGAGCTGAAGCAGTTCGGGCTGAACATAGAACGCTTGTGCAATAGGGATCGGTTCACCGATTCCGGTTGACTCAATCACAATCTGGTCGATGTTATGGTTTTTAATCAGGTCATCCACACCTTCGATTAAGTCACCTCGCAGCGTGCAGCAGATACAGCCGTTCGAGAGTTCGATCATCTCTTCGGTTGTGTGTTTTACAAGCCGGGAATCCACGTTCACTTCACCAAACTCATTTACAATCACGGCGATTTTTTTGTTGCGGTGATTCTCCAAAATGTGATTCAGGAGGGTGGTTTTACCTGATCCCAAAAAACCACAGAGAATAGTTATAGGTATCTTCTTTTTACTCATATCAATAAGGTTATCCCAAGTCTGGAAACGTTGGGGTGTTTATACGTTTTACCGGTGTTTCGAACTTCAATCCGGCGTTAAGAGGTGCACGGTTATTTAAACGTATAAAACAGGAGGGGCGCGGAGAGAAAACCCAAATTCAGAAAGCTTTTTATGCGGAAAATGGGATTGAAATGTAGTAACAGAATCACTTTGAGTAAGAAAAATTACCGTTGATGTATCGAAATCGGTTACCAGGGAAGAGACCAGCACACATTCGATACAGTCTGATTCATTTTTACCATCATTCTTCTCAGAGGGTAGTTCATGGTGAACAGAATCGTACTCAAATAATACTGTTTCTGCCACATGCTGGAGCGGATGTAACAGCACTAACAACAGACCGGCCATGGCAAGCAGAGCCGGCAACCTTTTAAATAGTGATATGTTGGTTTGGTTGTTATTCAAAAGTCAAAAAAAGTGGTTACTGTCTCACTACTTCAGCATTATCAAGCTCGTAAATAATTCCCATACTTGCATCAGACACAAGCCGAAATGTTCCTTTCACTGCCATCACACGGTGAGTATAATCAATTGGCTCCTTTGTTTTCACATAAACCATTGATTCAGCCTCGCCGGGGCCGCAGAAAAAGCAATCACTCATCGGGCTGCTGCTGACCAAAAAATTTGAGTGCTTTCTTGTATACTCAAGCGGAAACATAAAGCCTTCAACGATCATCTCCCTGCCGTCGAGCTCTTTCTGTTTTTCATTGAAATTCACCTGGTAGAAGTTGCTGTCCCATATCCACTCTACATTGGCAAGCACTTTCCAATCCAGCTTATCTGTCTCTTCGGCGTCCACGTTCGAAACAAATCCGAGAAGAAAAATTGAGATTGCAAACAGTAATAAATTAAATGTGAGCTTCATGGCTTCCTGTATTTTTATGATTTTGAAAGTGTTTTTGCAATATCGGTATTGTACGCCTGGATAGCCGGAACAATTGAAGAAATTAAACCAATTCCGGCAGCTAAAGCAATAATCCAAGCCTCTCCCGGAATAAAAATCCGGCCTGTAACCGCAAACTGTTGGGCCTCATCAAACATGATACCAATTCCCTCAACTGCTGCATGTCCCAGAAAAATTCCCAGTAAACCACCGGCGAGAGAAATTAATAGACCTTCCAGAATAACGTGCATAAAAAGTTTTGTTCGCGACCCGCCCAGTGAACGCATGATTGCCAGATCATACTTCCGCTCTTTCATCGAATTGATCAATGCTATAAAAATTCCCAGAACTGATGCCAGGATCAGGATATAGGCGAAAATCTGAATCGCATCAAGTCCCACACCAAGTAGGTTCAGCAGCCGTGTAATTTCAATGGCCGGAGCAGCTGCCTGCATGGACGTGTTGTCATTCACAAATCGTGGAAACTGAGCCGCTGCCAACGGGTTGCGATACTGAATAAGCATGGTTGTGATCTGTTCATCGTCGTACTCCTCACCGAGATAGCTTGTATCGGTAATGTCCCTGCCATGCGTATGGTGATGATTATGGCCTTCTATGCCGTCCGGGCTGTTATCGTTATCGTCATCGTGGTTGTGGCTGTGGTTATGGCTATGGCTATGGCCATCTTCGTCCGCCTGAGCGATTTCATGGGTGTGAGGTTCATGAATTCCCCACATGGTTTCAACGCCGGTCAAAATCAGGCGGTCGAGCACCGTGCCTGTACGGTGAAAAATCCCAACCACATGCAGGTCATGATCGTCATGCGTATGGCCGGTAGCCGCAAATCCGTGACTGCTCACGATAACGTCTCCAAGGCCCAGTTCTTCGTTTCTGGCAACATCAGCGCCAAGCACCACTTCAAATTCATGGTCCCAGAGTGTACCTTCTGCAAGTTCGGCACCATATTTATTGGAGTAGGCCGACGTTGTACCCACAATGCGATATCCCCTATAATTATCGCCCAAGGCCTGGGGGATAGCTGATGCCACCATGGGGTGGTTCATCAGGTCGCGGGCCTCTTTCAGATTTACATTTCCGGTGGGTGCATCAATGTGAAATATCCCTGAGAGGATGAGCTGAACAGGACTGCCTTTGGCACCTACAACCGCATCCACACCTTCCGCATTCTTGTAGAGGTTGTCTTCAAGCTGATAGCTGAAAAGAAGCAGCACCACAATTGTAGCAATGCCGAATGAGAGCAGCAATACATTAAGCAGCGTATTGAGTGCACGCCTTTTGAGATAGGAAAAACTGAGCTTTAACAGGTTCATCTCAAACTGCCTCCACTTTTTTGATGTCAAGGTTCAGCACATTAGAAAAGTGGCTTTTAACCCTGGAATCATGCGTTGAGATGATTAGAGTAGCTCCGGTTTTTTCCGCCATCCTTTTTAACAGCGCAACCACATCTTCACTCCGCCGGTCATCGAGGCTGGAGGTCGGTTCATCGGCCAGAAGTAGTGAAGGTTCGTTCACTACAGCTCTTGCTATCGAAACCCGTTGTTTCTGTCCCTGGCTGAGTTCATCAGGATAAGAGTGCAGTTTATCGGTGATGTCCAATTCAATACATATATTTTTGATTCTCCCGACATCCACTTTCACACCGGCCATAAATTGGGCAAGTTTGAGGTTGTCGGTTACGGTGAGTGAGTCGATTAGGTGCATTTGCTGAAAAATGACCCCGATCTGTTTACCCCGAAATGCATCACGCTTCGACTCACTTAACCGGTAGAGGTCGGTTCCATTTACAGACAGGGTGCCTTTTGTGGGCTTCAAAAAACCGGCCAGGATATGCAGCAATGTTGATTTACCGCTTCCCGACAATCCAATCACCAATAACTCGTCTCCATTCTCCACGGTTAGATCAGGCAAGCTAACTGCAGTATTTGAATCGTAGTGATGAATAATATCCTTGAGATCGATCATACATCAATGAGTTTCAACACATACAGAACACTCCACCCACTCTTCGCTCGGAATTTGCTGTATTGCCTCCGGGCTGTTTCCCCGCTCAAATACCGGCTTAAACAGCACGTTCCCCTCCATCTGCTCTAAACCGCAAG
>REDT01000305.1 GCA_007693295.1 Balneolaceae bacterium | reverse complement strand
GCCTGCTCGTAATAGGTATTGGCTTTATCGTCGTGCCCGCCTTTTTTCATGAGATCGCCCATCAGAATCCAGTTCTCTACATCACGGGGCTGGCTGCGTATTCTGTCCAGAAGATAAGAGATTGCATCATTTCCCTTTCCGCTCATAATCTTATAAAGCACCATATTGCGATGTGCGGTGGGCAGGTCATCCAGCGCAATAGCCCTTTCAAAATCTTCGCGGGCCTTTTCAGCATCATCTGAATTCAGATAGGAGTAGCCGCGCAGGTTATATAGCCTGCCGTTATCCTCGTCTTTTTCTATTGCCTTGTTTAACGACTCAATGCTGGCGTCCCACTGCCCCAGCTTCTGCATTATTTCACCCTCTAGTGTAAACCCTTCCGGGGCATCCGGGTTTATCCGCTGCAGGTCTCTGGATACATCGAGGCTTTTATCGAGATCTTTTTCGTGAAGGAGCTCGTATCCCTGTTTATGCTTTTCTTCAAAACTCATTTAGTGTCAGTTTTTTTCTCTTTATGGGTTATGTCTTCGAATTCAGCTTCTTCAATCTGGTCCAGATTTGTATTGCGACGACTGTTTTTCGCCGCGCTGTTTTTAAAATTTCCAAATCGAAAACTTGTATCGCGTTTATTCTTTTGCCTGGAACCGGTAATAAGTTTGTATACCAGGTAGATAAAAAGTGCTATAAGTAACCAGCGAATCATTAATCCGGAATAATATGAATATGTGTATTGCCACGTATGGGTTGATCAAAGATCTGTTCTTCAATATACGAGAGATGACTTGGATTATTTAAAAAATCGATCTCTGCTGCGTTGACAATAATTAAGGGTGCTTTACTGTAATGGTAAAAAAATTGGTTGTATGAATCACTTAACTCCTGAAGATAATCTGGAGTAATATGTTTTTCATAAGCTCTGCCGCGCTTTTCGATGTTCTCCATCAATCTTTCTACCGTACTTTGAAGGTATATAACCAGATCAGGTTTGGCTGAAATGCCTGTCATAATGCTGTAAATGTTATCGTATAGCCCCATCTCGTCCTCATCCAGGTTGAGGCGTGCGAAAATCCGGTCTTTTTCAAAGATGTAATCCGATATGATAAAATCATCAAACAGATCGCGATTGGTCATGTTTTGCTGCTGTTTAAACCTGCTGGCCAAAAATGCCAGCTGTGTTTGAAAAGCATAACGTTTCTTCTCCTCATAAAATTTAGGCAGAAAGGGATTTTCTTCGAACTGCTCCAGAACCAGCCTTGCATTGTTGCGTTCTGCAAGCAACTGTGCAAGCGTGGTTTTACCTGCGCCAATAACACCTTCTATGGCAATAAAATCGAATTGATTTGGCATTTTCTGTTTTGTACGTCCTATTGGTGCTGTCTACCAGTCAAAATTTGTTTTTTTGATCTCAATCTCAGGCGCTTCACTGAGCATCTCACTCATGCTTTTACGTGTGCTTATATCAACCCAACTACCGTCAATCTCATTCATTGGCAGTAAAACAAAAAGTCGCCGACTGTATTCAGGATGAGGAATAATAAGGTTCTCATTCTCAATCACCAAGTTTCCAAAGCGTATGATATCAAGGTCAAGAATTCTTGGTCCCCAGCGCTCAGGGTTCTTCTCCCTTCCGCAGATCTGTTCAAACTCTTTGAGCATCTGAAGCAGATAGGGCGGTGAATAAGTTGTTTTTATTTTGGCAACGCTGTTATAGAAAGTAAATTTCGCCCCTCCAACAGGTTCCGACTCCCAGATGGAGGCTTTTTGGACAGCTCCACTTGAAATCTCTTCCAGGAAATGGGCTGCATGTTGAAGATTTTTTAACCGATCGCCAAGATTAGAACCGGCTGCAACAACTACCGTTTCCATTTCATAGTGATTTCAGCATATTCAGCCGCTGTTTTAATAGGGGGATTCATTTTCCGAACCGACACGTTAAGCTTCCTTAGATTGGATGACTGTTTAAAAAGTTTTTCCCCGATGAGGTAGCAGAGGGTTTCGATAAGTTTTTCGGACGGGCCGTTCATGACCTCTTCGGCTACCTTCTGTACCCGTTCATAGTTGAACGTAAGTTCCAGATTATCATCCGAAACAGCCTTTTTGAAATTTCCGAAGGCAATTACATCTATCTCAAAATAGTTGCCTTCAATTCGTTCATTATCGTAATACCCATGCGGTGCATGAAATTTAAGCGCTTTGAGTGTGATTGTATCCAAAAAAGGGCAGATTCGAATTCTAATTGAGAATAGAATGAAGTTATCGAAAAAGAGATACGAAACGCAAAACCGGATCGAAAGAGTTCAATAACCGGTGATAGTGAAGACAGAAGACAATAAGAGCGGTCTGTTATGCTATTTTACAGCGTGGCTACTTCTATTTTTTGCTCCAGTTCACTTAAGATGCGTTTATGTTTCGCGCTGGTAGAAAGCCGCTCTTCAACCGTTGAAATTGCATGAATAACAGTTGAGTGATCACGGCCACCGAATTGCAGGCCGATTGTTTTGAGGCTCGACTTGGTAAATTTCTTGGAGAGATACATGGCTATTTGCCTGGCTTCAACGATCTCCTGTTTCCTGGTTTTTTCCCGCACCTTGTTGGTGTCAATGCCGAAATATTCACATACGTAGTTCTGTATGGCTTCGATCGAAACCTGGCTGTGAGAGCTCTTAACCATATCCTTCAATACAGACTTAGCCATCACCAGATCAATCTCGTCTACGTGCTTCAATGAGGCTGTAGCAAGCAGTTTAATGATAGCACCCTCCAGGTCTCTTACATTCGACTTGAAATTGTGGGCAATGAACTCAATGATGTTCGAATCGATATAAATTCCATTATCATTGGCCTTTCTCTCGAGAATGGCATAGCGGGTTTCATATTCAGGAATTTGCAGGTCGGCACTTAAGCCCCAGCTGAATCGTGAAATAAGCCGGTCTTCAATATCGGGGATATCTTTCGGCGCGCGGTCGCTGCTCAGTATAATCTGTTTGCCATCCTGATGGAGGGCATTGAAAATGTGAAAAAATTCTTCCTGTGTCTTCTCCTTGCCGCTAAAAAACTGGATGTCATCTACAATGAGCACATCAATATTTCGGTAGAAGTTTGTGAATTCACTGGCGCGATTGTTCCGGATAGCCTGAACAAATTCGTTGGTAAATGTCTCAGACGATACATAAAGCACAGCAAATTCATCGTCAAACTCCTGCTTAATCTTATTGCCGATACTCTGAATGAGGTGGGTTTTGCCCAGCCCGGTACCGCCATATACAAAAAGTGGATTAAAAGAGTTTTTGCCGGGATTATCGGCTATTGCCATTGCTGCTGACCTGGCAAGACGGTTGCAGTCGCCCTCAATGTACCGTTCAAATACGTAATTGCTGTTCAGGTTGGAGTCTATATTGGTCTTTCTGATTCCCGGAATCACAAACGGATTCTCAATTCTGCCGGGATGATAGTTGGTAAAGGTGTTCATCTCCTGAGGCTTGGAGGGTGGCATGGGTTTTTGAGGCAGACGAATTGAACGGTTGTCTTCCAGTCTATCAGATTTTTCAACCAATACTGAATATTCAAGCTTTCCCTCTTTGCCTAAAACTTTGGCAATAGTAGAGCGGAGCATATTATAATAGTGCTCTTCAAGCCACTCATACCAAAATTGACTGGGTACCTGTATCGTTAAGGTGTCTTCCTGTAACTTGATTGGCTGAATGGGTTCAAACCAAGATTTATACTTCTGATAACTGATGTTGTCCTGAATAATTTCCAAACATTCACCCCAGGCACCATCAGCAGTTAGCGTATTCAACGTAAATGCCTCCTAAAACTTAAAAAATTATCTTCAATACCCCTTTAGTTATCCACACGGCAAATCAGGGCAGCGCAAAAGAGCCGAAGAGAAAATGAGAATTTCTGAAGCTGAAATCAAACATTACTTTTTCTGTTTTAAGAAAGTTATCCACATTATCATAAACACCCTTTCCAATTGGCCTGCAATGATTTATGGATTATTACACATTAATATAAAAAAAAGCTTGACAGCGCTTAACAATTCGGTAACGTAGATTTCGCCAAACACACACACGCGGCAGGGGGCGTGAAAAAACTTTTCCACATGTTATCAACAACTAATTCCGACGTCTGTGTCCTGTCTGAGAAACGTTTTTGGTGATCGGAAAAAGTTATTGTCGTTTAACTAATTAGATGGACTTTTGCTGTATATAAAGCGATCGTTCCCATCCAGGTCTTTTAGCAGTTTTACCGACTCGTAGTACTGATTTGCCACTATCTCTATCTGATCGGCGTATTGATTGCTGCACTCTAAGAAAAGCCGGCTGTTTTTTGAGGATGCAAAAGCACAAATTCTCTCATACAATTCAGTGGGGTTGCTATGGAAAAGTGCCACGTCAGGTTCAAAATTCAGTACCTGGGGGTCAAGAGTCTCTCTCTCTTTGTGGGTAATGTACGGAGGATTGGAGACTACGATATCCCACTGCCGGCCGGCAATTTCGTCGCAGCTGTCGATATTGTTTAAATCACAATCAATTAATTCTATATCCACCCTGTTTTCCAAGGCGTTTTTTCGGGCCATCTCTAAGGCGCCTTTTGAAATATCAATACCGGTGCACAACCATTCAGGATATCTCGACTTTATAGCTATGGAAATACAGCCGCTGCCCGTACCAATATCCAGTAATTGAACAGGTTCATGTTTACGCTCTTTACACTCTTCAAGTATCAGTTCAACAAGCTGCTCGGTTTCATCCCGCGGTATCAGCACCTCCGGGTTTACGTAGATTTTGCATCCCATAAACTGAGTGCTGCCCGTGATGTGCTGCAGCGGTTCGTGATTGGCCCGTCTTTTTATTAGCGGTCGCAGAGCATTCAGTTCGTCGTCCGAAAGGGGTCTGTCGTATTGCAGATAAATATCAAGCCGTTTTACATTGAGCACATGGGCAAGCAGCCATTCCACACTCATACGGGGGCTATCTACTCCTTTTTTTTCAAAGTATTCAGTTCCCCATTCGAGCATGGACAGTACAATCCACACCTGGTCTGTGCGACTGTTCATAGATTTAGCTGTTAATCTTCTTCTTCGGCAGGAGGAGCATCAACCTCTTCCTGCAGAGAAAGCCCAAACCTTTTTGAAAAGTCCATAATGAAATCAACCACATCCGACTCGATATTTTTCTCTTCAGAAAGTGAACTGCCTCTAAATCCCATTCGGCCTCCTGCTTTCTTAAGTTCTATGCGTGTATGATTTCCGGTGCACTCAATTATACAGGTGAGTGTAATAGTGGCGTTGATCTGCTTCTCAAATTGTTCGAAAACTGCTACGTAAATCTCATCCTTACTCGTGGAAGATTTGTAATTGTAGAGGTATTTGGGCTCTATTCCGTCAAGCAGTTTTACAGGTAATCTGCGAAGTGTATCATTTGGTCCATAAACCAAATATTTTGTGATGTTGCTCATAATCACTTTTCGTAGTTGAATTGATCGTGTGATAGTCAAAATTTCTGCCTGAATAAAAGCCTAAATACAACAATAATCAAATGTGGTTTTTACTTATTAATTTAGCAATGCACAATTATTACATTGATTTTATGTTTCTTTGTGCAATGGAATCAATAAATTTTTCGTTACAATCCCAGATTATAACCATAAGAACTGACGCAATATGACGTTTATCAAAAGAATTCTACCGGCGGCGCTGCTTGGTATATGTACTCTATTTCTTTTCGCTACATCACTTTCTGCTCAAATTCAGGAACCTGATGTTCAACCCGCCCCTTTTGAAATAATCTCGCTTCAGGATGGCTACAAAAGCGGATTTGGCATCAACATAAATATGAACAATTTTGGTTTTGGCCTTGGGGCTGAGTACAGACGAGTGATTGCACCTCAGGCCGAAGGCACCATATCATTTCGCATTAATGGTTTGCGTGATGCCAGTGAACAGACATTTACCGACATCTTTTTCGGACAACAAATTGTACCGAACAAATACCAGCGCGCCTTCGCCATGCCGTTAATGATTGGCATGCGTCAAAGAGTTTTTTCCAGTGTGATACAGGAAGACTATCGCTTTTTCGTTGGTGCTTCGGCGGGTGCCGTAGCCGCTTTTGCATTTCCCTATTTTGATGATATCAATGACAGCGGTTACCGTGAAAGCTTTCCTCCCGTCTATAATGAACCGGTAAATGATATATTTACCGGCTGGAGCGACGGTAACTGGCACTTCGGCGGAGCCGGTGAATTAAAAATAGGGGTGGATATAGGCAGTAATTTTTCCAGGCTGAATTCAATCGAATTTGGATATCTGTTCTACTATTTCCCTGATGGAATTCAAATGATGGTTCCCAATCAGCCGGTTCTGATAGAAAATCGTGACCCCAGGCAGTTTCCTTATGAGCATACCAATCCAAATGACCCAATTAACTCGATCGTATACGAGGATTTCTTTTCACCTCAACGATTTTTCGGTACACCACAGATAACATTTACTTTTGGCTGGTTGCGTTAAACCTCCTCCCTAAGCAGGTCAATCCACTTGTCGGGATTACCCAGGCCATCAAAGATATAGTCGGGTTTATGAGGCTTAAGCTGACTCTCGTTAAAGCTGCCGGTTGTTACCGCAATTGAGCGGGCACCAAAATGTTTTGCACAGCGAATATCATTGGGCGTATCGCCAATTACTACATATTGAGACGGGTGAGGCTTGCTCTTTTTTAGAGCAGTATAGCTTTTATGAGCATCTTCAGGCAGGTATATTCTGTCTTTGTGGTTGCAACCATACCCTCCAAAATCAAAGAGATCAGCCAGCCCGGCAGCTTCTACTTTTTTAAAAGCCACCTCTTCAAAATTCCCCGTACATAAGCCTACATCAAGCCCGGAACTGCGTGCAAAGTGTACCGCCTCTGCGGCTCCGGGTATCTCTTCAACATGTTCATGGCTGAGATGACTTTGCATAGCATCGACATAAAGCTGCTTTACCTTCTCAAAAGAGCTGTCATTTGCAATTCCATTGTTTGAAATTAGCTGCAAAAAAATATCTCTATCGGTTCGGCCTGCAAAAGAGACTTGCTTGATTACATCTTTGCTGATGTTCAGTTCAATTAATATCTGATCAATAATCTCGAACAGGAATGATCTCTTTACGTGCAAAAGAGTACCATCGATATCAAAAAGTAAAATTGGTTTCATTGGGTTTAACTTTATGGAAACAGGATTTAGCTGTACATTACGGTTATACTTAAACTAACCAAAAAATATGACTATGAGTTTAATTGAAGATATTCATGCACGACAAATATTAGATTCGCGCGGTAACCCTACTGTTGAGGTAGATGTAGTTTTGACGAATGGTATTGTAGGAAGGGCAGCAGTTCCATCCGGAGCATCAACCGGAGACCATGAAGCCGTAGAGCTTCGTGATGAAGACAACAGTTATTACATGGGAAAAAGTGTTATACAAGCTGTAGAAAACGTAAACGGAGTGATTGCTGATGAATTGGTTGGCTACCCGGCCTATTTACAGACCGATATCGACCACTTGATGATACAGCTTGATGGAACCACCAATAAATCGAACCTGGGCGCAAATGCTATTTTAGGCGTCTCAATGGCCGTTGCCAAAGCTGCTGCTCAGGCATCAGGGCTGCCGCTGTGGAGATATCTGGGCGGGGTTAATGCCAAAGTACTTCCGCTGCCCATGATGAACATTATAAATGGCGGATCACATGCCGATAACAACGTGGATCCACAAGAGTTTATGGTAATGCCTTCCGGTGCTAAATCGTACAGCCATGCTGTTCAGATGGGTACTGAAATCTTTCACAATCTCAAAAAAGTACTCTCCGGCAAAGGCTACAATACATCTGTCGGAGACGAAGGCGGATTTGCCCCCAATCTGAAATCGAATGAAGAAGCAATTGAAGTGATTCTTACTGCCATAGAAAAAGCCGGCTATACCCCGGGCGACGATGTGTTGATCGCTCTCGATCCTGCCGCTTCTGAATTTTATAACCGGGAAACCGGCCTCTATGAGTTTAAATGGAGTGACGGCTCCAAGCGCGATGCCGACGCAATGGTAGAGTACTGGGCAGAGTGGGCCAATAAATACCCGATCATTTCCATTGAAGATGGAATGTATGAAAATGACTGGGACGGATGGAAAACCCTGACCGACGCACTTGGCGACAAAGTACAGCTGGTTGGCGACGATCTGTTTGTGACCAATACCACCAGGCTGGCCGATGGAATTAAAAAAGGTGTCGCAAATTCTATTCTGATTAAAGTAAACCAGATTGGTACGCTTACCGAAACGTTGGATGCCATCGAAATGGCGCACAAAAATGACTATACGGCCGTGATCTCTCACCGTTCAGGCGAAACGGAAGACACCACAATAGCCGACATTGCTGTGGCAACCAATGCCGGACAGATCAAGACCGGTTCCATGAGCCGTACTGACCGAATTGCAAAGTACAATCAACTCTTTAGAATTGAAGAGGAGCTGGGTGAAAGCGCCATCTTTTTAGGCCGGGACGTGTTTGGATTTTAATGCGCCTGTACAATAATAGATCTGTTATAAAGGAGTGGAGGTTACCTTCACTCCTTTTTTTTGTTTAAAAGAAATCAGTGACTTACGGTTCATTTCATGAAATTTTCCGGTAAAAATTTGAAATAAGCAGTTTGGCGTGTACATTTTTCGGGTAAACTTTTAAGCGATGGCTCAAAAAGTTGTTCTGAGAAAAATTCTGCAAACTAACCTGCACACTTAATGAAACACTGGAGAATTAAGCTATCCCTGATATGTAACTATATCATATTTGCTATTTTATTGAACAGTGTAGGCGTAGTGATCCTCCAGGTGATAAACGATTTCGGGGTCAACCCTGAATCGGCCAGCGTTCTGGAAGCCTATAAAGACCTTTCCATCGCATTGGCGTCGTTCCTGTTGGCGTCATACATTCCCCGGTTTGGATATAAACGGGCGATGATCACCGGGCTCTCTATAGTGATTATCGGAAGTATCATGATGCCGCTTATCGGTGGTTTTGCCATGTCGCAGCTGCTGTTCGCCATGGTGGGTGTGAGTTTTGCGCTTATCAAGGTGTCGGTCTACTCTACGGTGAGTTTGATAACCGACAATACAAACGACCACGCCAGTTTTATGAGCATCCTGGAGGGGTTCTTTATGGTGGGAGTATTGGGCGGGTTCTGGCTGTTCGGATATTTTATGGATATCTCTGCACGCTCCGAAACCATTACCTGGCTCGATACATACTGGGTACTGGCCGTGATTGGCGGGCTGGCCCTGGCCCTGCTTATTTCTACTGAACTTGATGAGAGTTCTGTAAAGACCGATAATGACAACTCCAGCCCCATGCAGGATTTTTGGGACATGCTGGGGCTTATCAAATATGCACTGGTCATCTTTTTCATACTGGGAGCCTTTCTCTACGTCTACATCGAGCAGGCCATTAACACATGGCTGCCAACCTTTAACTTCCAGGTTCTGCAGCTGCCGGATGCAATGAGCGTGCAAATCACCAGTATCTATGCCGGTGCGCTTGCCGCAGGCCGATTATTGGGCGGCTGGATGATGAAGAGGATAAACTGGTTCTATGTTCTGCAGGGGTCAATCTTGATGGGAATAGTGCTTGTTATCCTGGTAATGCCCTTAACCGGCGGCATTGAACCGGGCTCCGTTACGGGATGGGGAGATGTATCGCTGGCAGCATATTTGTTGCCGGCTATCGGCTTGTTTCTTGCACCCATCTATCCCACTCTCTGTTCATCAGTATTAAGCGCGCTGCCCAAAAACAGGCAGAGCGGCATGACCGGTTTGATAGTGATTTTTTCAGCACTTGGAGGCACCAGCGGGTCCATCATTACCGGGTTTCTGTTCGGCCGGATGGACGGTCAAACCGCATTCTATTTCACACTCGTACCCCTGATACTGCTGTTCCTCATATTAATTCCCTACAAGCGACAAAGGGAAAGCTTTGATCTGAATAACGAATAGCTCATTGAGAAATATGGAAAAAAATCACCCTGACAAATTGATACAGCTCCATGGAGAGCTTTTTGAAGAGGTACAGAGAAAACGGATCTTCCCCGACTCAAAGCAGTTTGTAGACATGGTTCCCGTTACCGACCCCGATGAAATTACCCGGTTGTGGAGCTCCAAAAAAAAGACACCCGGTTTTGACCTGAATCACTTTATATCAGAGCACTTCATCCTGCCCGAAGGCGCCGGCGAAGAGGTTCAGATCGAAAAAAAAGAGCACTGCCGGGATCACATTAAGGCTCTTTGGCCACAACTGTTCAGAAAAGCGGATAAATCGGCATCAAAAAACTCATCATTAATCCCTTTGCCAAAACCATATGTTGTACCCGGTGGCCGGTTCCGGGAGATCTACTATTGGGATAGCTATTTTACAGCACAGGGGCTTCATGCAGATGGTTTTGATGAGATGGTACTGGCTATGGCGGAGAACTTCCGCCATCTCATTGAAACCACAGGACACGTTCCCAACGGTAATCGCGCCTACTATCTGAGCCGCTCACAGCCTCCTTTTTTCACACCGATGGTTAACCTGGTTGTCACCATTTTTGGGAATGAAAAGATCAGTGAGTTCCTTCCTGCGGTTGAGAGGGAGTACAATTTCTGGATGGACAACACAGGCTCACGTAACCGCCGTGCCGTAACCAATTATCACCAAGAAACTTCGAACTCCATTTTCTTGAACCGCTACTGGGATGATTACCCGGCACCGCGTGAAGAGTCGTGGTTTGAGGACATGGAGACAGCCTCCGGAATACCTGAAAGTGAGCGGGAAGCTTTTTTCAGAAATATCAGGGCAGCATGCGAGTCGGGCTGGGATTTCAGCAGCCGCTGGTTCTCAGATGGACAAAACCTCTCCTCCATCGAGACCACATCTATTCTGCCTGTTGATTTAAATACCCTGCTTTGGTTTATGGAGCGTAAGCTCTCTGAGTGGAGCAGGATCTCGGGTGATGAGTCCAAAGCAGCTCACTATGCATCCATGGCGGATAAACGATCCGCTGCCATCAACTCTCTTATGTGGGATGAAGAGCAGTCATTCTTTTTCGACTACCATTTTAAGAACAAGAGCCGGACCGGGGCCCGGTCTCTGGCAGCCGTCTATCCCCTTTACTTTAAAATGGCCAACCAGGAACAGGCAGAAGGTGTTGCCCGAAATCTGGAAGAGAAATTCCTTCAGGATGGCGGCCTTTTAACCACAACGGTAAATACCGGCCAGCAGTGGGATTCTCCAAACGGCTGGGCACCGCTTCAGTGGCTGGCTGTAATAGGACTTCAAAATTATGGGCTGAACGATTTGGCTGATGAAATTCGAAATCGCTGGCTTCGGATGAACGAGGAGGTATACCAGCGAAGTGGCAAGCTGGTCGAAAAGTACAATGTATCGGATATTAGCCAGGAGGGCGGCGGCGGGGAGTATCCCCTGCAGGATGGCTTTGGCTGGTCGAACGGGGTATTCAGCGCTTTTGATGAGGGTAAGGAGTGATAATTGGGGAGTGTTGATCAGAGCTCCGGAGTCTGCCTCGAACACACCCTCCGATGGATCGGAGTGCCGCAAAAGCCGTCACCTGTATTTTTGAAAGCCTCGCTTTGCGAGCTTTCTCAAATCTGTCCCCTCTCCCCCCGTAGGGATGCCTATGGCAAGAGGGGATTATCTCAATTCGACAATCACGCGCTATCCGCGTACCTTTCAGAAGAGACAATCGAACCGCCTAATTGAACTGATGCGCATTAACCGGCTTAAACTTACCTATTTCAGAAACCATGAGCAGACCGAGGTTCGTTTTGCACCTCATCTGAATCTGATTACAGGCCCAAACGGATCGGGCAAGACCAACCTGATTGATGCCATTCACTATCTCTGTATGAGTCGCAGCTTCGTGGCCTCCAGCGATCAATATGTAGCTCACAACGAGCAAAAGTATTTTATGATTAACGGTGATTTTGAAGGGGAGGTCAGAGCTTCTTTTAAAGTGAGCTGCAGCTATTCGAGAGGTGATGGAAAGAAGATTTTTGTGAACGACAGTCCCCTGGAGCGACTATCCGACCTGATCGGGATGGTTCCCGTAGTTGTGCTCAGCCCGGAAGATCTCAAGCTTACAAGCGATGGACCTGCTGAACGCCGCGCTTTTCTGGATGCCCTGATCAGCCAGATCTCCCCGAAATACCTTCGCGACCTGTTAAAGTTTAGAAAAATACGCAGACAAAGAAATAAACTTCTCCAGGAATATCGCGGGCCGCTGCCGCTGCTGCAAACCTATCTTGAACCCTGGAATATTCAGCTTGCAGAAACCGGTTCAGCCATTATCTTTAAACGGACTGAAGTTCTGGAAAAATTTAAACGGTACCTGAAATTTCAATACCGGACCATTTCCGAGCTAAACCTGGAGCCCTCTCTCGAATATCAAACCATCTGTAAAGAGAGAGATACACCGGAGATGATTCAGCACGAATATTTAGCTTTACTCGAAAAAAACTTTGAAAAAGAAGCGGAACGCGAACAGACCCTGATTGGACCGCATCGGGATGAAGTCGTATTCTTTTTGGATGACATGGAACTTCGAAAGTACGGGTCGCAGGGACAGCACAGGCTCTTTTCAATGGCTTTGAAAATGGCGCAGCTGTTTTACTATTCGGATGAGCTCGACGATCAGCCAATTATGCTTTTGGATGATGTATTTGGAAACCTGGATCAGCACAAAATTGATATTATTACAGAAACATTGACTAAACACAGCGGGCAAACGTTTATAACATCAGCCACCGATCGTCCGTTTACAGAAAAACAGTTCTCCGATACAGAAAAAAACGCCTGGTTTACCATTCAAAACGGCAAGTTAACTCAAAAGTATTGATATGGCATTTGGAAGAAAACCACAGTCGATGAACCAGCTCCTTAAGGAGTTCATGCGAAAAATGCCTCATCAAACCGAACTAAAGCGCGGTATGGTACTTCATCTTTGGCCCTCTGTGGTGGGTGAAAGAATGAATGAAGTTATAAAAGACGTTCGTTTTGAGGGTAATAAGCTGATCGTAAAAGTGGAAAACGAGGCCTGGCGACACGAAATTCACATGAATCGGTTCTCTATTGCCAAGAAACTGAACGACAGAGTTGACTCTAAAGTGGTAAAAGAGATCATTGTGCGTGCATAAATCGCTTATGGATATTACCTTACAATTATGAAATTCTTTTCTTTTATAACAAAACGAGTTCGGCAATTTTTCAGCTCCTCAGAACCTGCAAAGGTTGAAGAGACTGACGACAGTGCCTTTATTGGGCGGGAAAAAGCAATCGTCTTTGGCGTGGCTTTTTTCTTCTCTCTCTGCCTTTGGTTTATCGTGAATCTGAGCAGAGACTTTAATGTCACCATTGATGTTCCCATACAGCTGGTTAATCTGCCGGATGATGTCTCTTTAAGCAGCGATATACCCGATTACGCCTCCGTAAATGTAACCGGTGAGGGTTGGAAATTGATTCCGCTCTACAGCAATCCTCCAAGAATCAGCCTGAGTGCCGACGCCAGACAGATAAACCTTTTTGAGCAGATGCGAAGCCAGGTGGGTGCCTTTTCCGACCTGAATGTTCTTCAGGTTAACCCCATCGTATTGAATATCGAAACAGAAGAGAAAGCTTCAAAAAAAGTGCCGGTTATTCCGAACATTGATTTAACACTGCAAAACCGTTACGGAACAGTTCAGGACCCGACGGTGGAACCCGATAGCGTTACCATAACCGGCGGGCAGACCAGAGTGGCCGATATTGACAGCTGGGAAACCGTGGAACTTGAGTTGACCGGTGTTAACAGGAGTATGGAGCGGCGGGTAGAGTTGGAAAGACCCGGCAGGGGGCTCTCGATTGAGCCCACTCACGTGACTGTTCGCATTGATGTGGCTGAGTTTACCGAATCGGAAGTGCGAATACCGGTTCGAACCCGGAATCTGCCCTCAGGAAAGGCTGTTACCTACAACCCATCTTCGATAACCGTCAGGTTTGATGTGCCGATCGACAAGTTTTCGGAAGTGCAGGGTATGCGGCCTTTTACCGCCTTTGTTGACTATGCAGATATTGAAGGTGACACTACCGGATTTGTCACCCCTCAAATTGAGAAATTAGTTGACGACATTAACCTGCGCTTGAGAAACTACCAGCCGTCAAGGGTATCCTATTTTAACATTCTCCACGACTAACCCGCTTATCTTTTAAGCACCTCTACCGGGATATTATTAAACAAACTCAGCCTTCAATAATCATCGTCTCTTCAAAGGGGCGAAGAATTTCATTGATATCCGCAGCATCCGGGTAATAGGACAGGATTTTCAACAGCACTTCATCAACAAGTACATCCGGGCAGGAGGCGCCGGAGGTCAGCGCAATTCGCAATCCCCTTTTTTCCGTCGGCAGCCAGTTTTCCGTAGAGAGTATCTCTTTCTTCCATTGATTAAAATGCTGAATGGCCTCAGGGGAGTCAAACTCACCGGCATCCCGCACATGATAGGTAGGGCAGTGCTGCTCAAGAATTTCTACCAGGTGCATGGTATTGGAGGAGTTGTAACCGCCTACAACGATCGCAATATCCGGCTTGGCTTCGGCCAGGGCGTAGGTGGCCGACTGGTTCTCGTTGGTGGCGTAGCAGAGAGTATCGGAGGTATCGGCAAAATGGTCGAGCACGTTTTCTTCACCAAATTTCTCTTGAGCAGCCTTCTTCAGAATATCCATCACCTCCTGTGTTTCGGTGGCCAGCATGGTGGTTTGATTGATCACCCCAAAAAACTCAAGATCTTTCAGCGGATTAAAGTTTGGAGTGCTTTTATGGCCGAAGTATTTTCCAAAATCTTCAAGCGGGCGTTTTTCGGTCATGATATCTGCGAGGATATGCGCTTCATCAGGGTTCAGAACAACCACCACCTCTGAGTGGTCAGCACTATGTGAAAACGTAGCTCGGGTCTCTTCATGCTCATGCTTGCCATGAACCACCAGGCTGTACCCTTTCTTACCCAGCTGATTGCCCCGCTTCCATACCTTCTCCACAAACGGGCAGGTTGTGTTGTATTGATAAGGATTGATTCCCTTCGCTTTGAGTTTCTCTTCAATTTCCAAAGTGGTTCCGAATGCCGGCACAATCACCACATCATCTGAATGAAGCTCCTCAAACGGAATTCTCACGCTGCCGTCGGTTTCAAACAGGAACTTTACACCCTTCTTTTGAAGGTCTTCATTCACGGTTGGATTGTGAATCATCTCGCTGAGAAGGTATATATTCTTGCCCGGGTTCTCCTCCACCGTACGGTACGCAATATCGATAGCGTTCTCCACGCCGTAACAGAACCCGAAATGACGGGGGATCAAAAATGTTAACGGACCGAAATCCAATTCAGTCGGAGCAAGGTCTTTCTTGCGCGGATCGGTGATTTTATTGGCTTCTTTCACCTTTCGGATCACAGGTGATTTATACATCGCCGGAATTATAAACTCTTTTCGGGCCATTGGACTGTTCTCTGTCAAACACCGAGTATTGAATGATAATACATCATTTAACACGCGGATTAAGTTTTAAAATTGGATTGGGTGGAAGATACAAAGTTCAAAAGAGAAACACGTGAATTGCGTGAATGATTCATTATACCTGCGAACATTTCACAACTTTTTTCTTTCTAATTCGTGTACATTGTGATCTGAAATTTAACACGAATCCTCTGCTATTTATGAAATTCATCTCCCTGTCTGCCTTTCTGGTTATTGTTTCAACCCTTCTGCTTTTTTCATCCTGCACCAAAACAGATCAAACCGACTTTTCGGTCGAGTACGAAAAATTTACGCTTGATAATGGCCTTGAGGTCATTTTTCACAAGGATTACTCAGATCCGGTTGTAGCGGTTGCCCTTACAATCCATGTAGGGTCTGCCCGAGAGCTCCCCGGCCGTACCGGTTTTGCCCACCTGTTTGAACACCTTCTCTTTTTGGAATCAGAAAATCTCGGACGAGGTGGACTCGATCAGATGAGCAGCCGGATTGGCGGCTCCGGGGCAAATGGCTCAACCAGCCGCGACCGCACCAACTATTTTCAAACCGTGCCGAATGATGCACTTGAGAAGATGATCTGGGCCGAATCGGATAAGATGGGCTTCTTCATCAACACGGTGAACGAGATGGTACTTGAGAAGGAGAAACAGGTGGTGAAAAACGAAAAGCGTCAGGGCGTGGATAATGCACCCTACGGCCACACCAATTATGTGACGGTTACGAACCTATACCCTGAGGGACATCCCTATAGCTGGGAGGTAATTGGCTCACTCGATGATCTGCAGGCTGCCACGCTTGATGATGTGGTGAACTTCTACAACAGATGGTATGTACCCAATAACGCCACGCTGGTAATCGCCGGGGATTTCGACTCGGATCAGGCCCGCGAATGGATTCACAAATATTTTGACGAAATCCCCCGGGGTGAAGAGATCGAACCGCTTGAACTTCAGCCGGCTGTTCTTGAAGAAACCAAAAGCCTTTACCACGAAGACAATTTTGCCCGCCTTCCCGAAATGCGATTGACCTGGCCGGGTGTCGAGAACTACCATGATGATGCCTATCCCTTGCAGATCCTGGCTCAGCTTCTTTCCGACGGACGAACCGCGCCGCTCTACCAGGTTATTGTAGAAGAGAAAGAGCTGGCCGCCGGGGTAAGCATGTTCAGCAGCAATTCAGAGATTGCCGGGGAGATTTCACTTCGGGTGCGTGCCTATCCCGGCACAGACCTGAATGAGGCCCTGGCCGGTGTTGAGGAGGCATTTGTCCGCTATGAGGAGAACGGATTTACCGAACGAGACCTGGAGCGGGTGAAAGCCGGCATCGAAACCCGTTTTTACAACGGCCTGTCGAGCGTGCTTGGTAAGGCGTTCCAGCTTGCGCAGTATAATATCTTTGCGGGCGATCCCGGATATGTGAACCGGGATATCCGGAAAACGCTGGATGTTACACTTGAAGATGTGCAGCGGGTTTATGAGAAGTACATTAAAGGCAAGCACTACGTGGCTACCAGCTTTGTGCCGCGAGGAGAGACTGAGCTTGTATTAGCCGGTTCAACCAAAGCAGAGGTGATCATCGAAGAGATTACTGAAGGGAGCGAAGGTGAGGATTTTGCCCTGCCGGAGGATACTCCTTTTGAACGCACTCCCTCCTCGTTCGACAGAACCGTGGAGCCGCCTTTTGGCCCTGAGCCGCAAATCCGCGTTCCTGATGTTTGGACGCATGAACTCAGTAATGGGCTGAAGGTGTACGGAATGGAGCACGATGAGCTGCCGCTGGTACAGTTTAATATCCGGCTTAATGGTGGTCTGCTTCTCGATAAGCCGGAAAGATTGGGCGTGGCAAACCTGCTTGCAAATACAATGACCCGGGGCACCGCCGAGCGAACACCGGCCGAACTGGAAGAAGCCATCGCCTTGCTCGGAGCCAATATCAACGTAAGTTCGGGGCGGCAGTATTTTACAATTTCCGGCAATACACTCTCAAGAAATTTTGATGAGACGATGAAACTTGTTGAAGAGATTATCCTTGAACCGCGATGGGATGAACGGGAATTTGATCTTGCCAAGCAGAGTGTCTTAAGCCAGATTGCCCAGCAGCAGTCAAACCCCAACAGTATCGCTGCTAACCAGTTTAACAAGCTGCTTTACGGGCAGGAACACATTCTCTCCAACAGTCCGCTTGGAACGGAAGAGACCGTTGGTTCAGTCACCCTGGATGACTTGAAAGAGTACTATGAAACCAACATTTCCCCATCTGTAGCAAACATGCATATTGCCGGGGCGATAAACCGGAGTGCGGTTACGCGTTCGCTGGCCGGACTTAGTTCGCGCTGGGAAGCCAAAGAACTGAACGTGCAATCGGTGTCTCTGCCGGGCCCGCCTGAAGAGTCCGTTGTGTACTTTTATGATGTCCCGAATGCGTCGCAGTCTGTACTTCGAATAGGTTACCTGGCTTTGCCGGAAACAGATGATGATTATTACCCTGCAACGGTAATGAACTATATTCTGGGCGGGGGCGGATTTGCCTCAAGGCTGACCCAGGAGCTTCGTGAAGGGCGCGGATATACGTATGGCATCGGCTCCGGTTTTAACGGCACCAGCCTGCCGGGCCCTTTCACAATCAGCAGCGGCGTTCGCAGCAATGTGACTTATGAGGCGTTAGACCTGATTCGTGAAATCCTGGCCGACTACCCGGACACCTTTACGGATCAGGACCTGGAAAACACAAAAAGCTTCTTGCTGAAGAGCAGCGCCCGTGCATTCGAAACACTGGGAGCTAAACTTGGTATTCTGCAAACGATGAGCGCGAACAACTGGTCGGCCGACTACATCAACGAGCGGCAGGATATAGTTCGGGAGATGACCCGTGAGGAGATTTCCCGGCTTGCGGAACAGTACGCAAATCCGAACCGGATGTTCTACCTGGTGGTTGGCGATGCCGGAACCCAACTCTCCAGGCTAACAGACCTCGGCTTCGGTGAACCGGTGCTGTTGAATTGATATGAGTTTGATATAGAAAAAGGAGATACTTCCTCATCCCGACAGAAAAACATTGTCGGGATTCGTCAGCATGACATGGTTTCAATTA
>REDT01000131.1 GCA_007693295.1 Balneolaceae bacterium | reverse complement strand
AAGGGATCCCTTCGGGGCAGTGGGTGTACCGCTAAAGCTGCACCTTCGGCTGACAGGTTTCGAGCGAAATTTCATATTTTTCTTTAACACTATAAGTATTCACTAACTCATCATTCAAAGCTCATCTATTGAATCCGGTAACCTGCGAATCACTCCCCCGGGAAGTAATTCATTTCGAAGCCCATCGCGGATTACCTCAACTCCGTTCACAATCACCCAGTCGAACCCTTCGGCGAAGGTGTGGGGCTCCTCGAAGGTAGCGTTGTCACGCACGTTTGAGGGGGTAAAAATCACCAGGTCGGCGGCAAATCCTTCACGTATGAATCCTCTCGGTATGTCAACCTGCGACGGATCAGAGAGCCCAAGCGTTTCGGCAGGCAAACCGCTCATCTTATGAATCGCCTCTTCAAGAGTGAGCAGCCCCTCTTCATTCACATACTGACGAATGATCTTGGCAAAGCTCCCGTAACCGCGGGGATGGCGCATGGTCGGGCTGCCGTCGGAACTGACCATTACGTAAGGGTCAATCAGAAATCTTCGCATCACATCCTCGTCCATCACGAAATAGGCTGCACTGGCTCCGTCCGGACCGATGTCATCAATCAGCACGTCTTCAAAAGGCTTATCTAATTCCTCGGCTACTTCAGCCAGCGTCATACCGGCCCATGGCTCTGTTCCGAACAGGGTTGCCTCAGGCCCGTTTCTCATATTCACGCGATTTCGCAAGTATTCGGCCAGATCGCTTCTTCGGGTCTCCACCACTTCAGAAAAATCGTTCGGGGGCAGCGCCCAGTCGGGAAACACAATGGAGATACCTGTAAAGCTTGCCGTATAGGGATAGACATCCGCCGTTACCTGCAAGCCCTCTTCACGGGCTTCATTCATCAGGGATAATACATCGTCTGCCCGCTGCGGGTCATCTGCAAATACAATTTTAATGTGCGAGACATGAACCGCGGCTCCTGAACCGCGCCCCTGGTCGAGCAATTCTGTTACCGAATCTTCAATTTTATCATCATCCTCACTTCTCATGTGACTCATAATCAACCCCCCGGCTTCTGCTACCGGCTCGGCCAGTGCAATCAGTTCCGGCAAATCGGCGAAGGTGCCGTGATCGTACTCCAGGCCTGTTGTCATTCCAAAAGATCCTGATACCAAAGAGAGTGACAGAATATCCTGCATCTGCTCGATGTAGGTGAAGGGAAGGTCTGATTCACGTGGGGCATCCACCTGTTGGCGGAGTGCATTATGGCCAACAAAATGGATAACATTTGGGCCTGTACCCTGCATGTCTACATCGTCCATCCATACAGATAGATTATCCAGGCCCGGGCTCCGGCCATCCTGGCCAAGACTGATGGTTGTAACACCCATTGATAAAAAATTGTCAAAACGAGGAGTGCTAAGTGGATTCCCGTGAGAATGGGTATCGATAAATCCCGGCGAAACAGTTCGTCCCTCGACATCAATCACGCGCCGGACTTGCGTGGGCTCAACATCCACCGGTCCCGCTTCAATGATCACCCCTTCATGGATAAGGATGTCTCCTTCATAGGCTGCCTCACCGGACCCGTCTAAAATCAATGCATTGGTTATCAACAGATCGTAATCGTAGGTGTCAACTTGAACCTCATCGCCACAAGAAACTGCTGTAAATAGAATCGTCACACAACAAAAAATATAAATTCTCAACATGGGTATAGTGTTTAAATATATGTTTGAACCATACTTAAAAATATAGGAGTTGAACCGGATAGTCCATTTCTGTTACAAACTATTTTCGAAACACCCTCTGCAATACGTTATAGATTTGGGATATATTTGAGATTTAAATGTGTTACATTTTTATCAATAGTGTGATTAAATAAACCTTTTCGATATGCTACAGCGTATAGCGTTGTTCGCAATGTTCATTGTATGCTTCTCAAACTGTACCAGAAATGATCTTGGCCCGGCTCCGGTGGCCGACGACTATCCACGCGAAGTGGTAGAGTGGAAGCAGGAACGTGTGGAAAGCTTAAGCGATTCAACCGGCTGGCTTCGATTGGCCGGAATGTACTGGCTGGAAGAGGGAGTAAACAGCTTCGGCAGCGGGCCTGAGGTTGACATACGATTCCCTGAAGGTACTATTGCCGAAAACGCAGGCACATTCACGCTTGAAAATGGACGCGTGATCATGACCCCTGACCCCGATGTGGGCATCACATATGATGGGGAGACCGTCTCTGAATTTGTTCTATATGATGGCGATGAATTCCCTGAAGTGGAGCACGGTTCGCTCTTATGGCATGTTATTGTTCGGGATGATCTTACAGGAGTTCGGCTCTACAACAAAGACAATCCGAAAGCAGATGAATTTACCGGATTTCCCCGCTATGAAATTGATCCCAATTGGCACCACAAAGCGAAATACATTCCAAACCCCGAGGGAACTACCGTTTCCATAGTAAATGTTATGGGCCAGCAGATAGATGCTGTTTCGCCCGGAATTCTTGAGTTCAAAATTGACGGTGAGCTCTACACACTTGATGCAATCGAAAGTACCGACAGAATGTTTATCATTGTTGGTGATGAAACCAACCGCACCGAAACCTACCAGGCCGGAAGGTACATGTACATCGATTATCCTGAAGAGGGAAGTGACTACACCATCATCGATTTTAATAAGGCCTATAACCCCCCCTGTGCCTACAACTCCTTCACAACCTGCCAGCTTCCACCCTTACAGAACCGGCTTGATGTTGCCATTACTGCAGGTGAAAAGCGTCCGGTAAACTGGGATGGCCTGGAGTCTCTTCCAATCTGATCGATCAAAATTGAACAAACTCATGCGCTCTTTATCATGAAATCAGCAATCTCACTTTTCCCGATTCTATTGCTTCTACTTTTTACCGGTTGTGACAGACATGAATTGGGCCAGGCGCCGGTACCCGACAATTATGAGGAACAGATTAATGAGTGGAAAGAGTATCGTGTTGGGGTTTTAAAAGGCCCTACGGATTGGCTCAGGCTTGACGGTATCTACTGGCTTGATGAGGGCGAGAACAGCTTTGGAAGTGGAGATGATCAGGATCTGCAGTTTCCTGAAGGCACAATCCCCGAACATGCGGGAGTCGCCTTACTGAGAGATGGACAGGTAACCATGAAGGTTGCCAATGGAGTTGAAATCACACATCAAGGCGAAGCTGTAAAAGAGATGGTGCTGTTTGACGGTGAAAATCGCCCGAGAGTTAAGCATAAAGATTTGGAGTGGTTTATTGACAGCCGCGGAGACCGGCATGGGATACGGCTCTATAACAAAGATAATCCCAAAGCAGATGCATTTACGGGATTTCCATTCTATCCGCTTGATCCGTCATGGCACCTGAAAGCCCGGTTCATTCCAAGTCCCGATCATACAACAATTTCAGTGGTCAATGTTCAGGGGGAAGTGATTGACAGGGAATCGCCGGGAAAGGTTGAATTTGCAATTGATGGTGAGAAATATGCGCTGGATGCCTTTGAAGCCCGAAGTGGCCTGTTCCTGATTTTTGCCGACCTAACCAACCGTACTGAAACCTACCAGGGCGGACGCTATATGATCATCCCTTTCCCGGATGATGATGGCCACACCATAATCGATTTTAACAAGGCTTACAACATGCCTTGCGCCTTCAACAAGTTTACAACATGCCAGCTTCCGCCAACACAAAACCGCCTTGATGTCGCTATACCCGCCGGTGAGAAAAGACCCGTTGAGTGGTCAGGAATTTAGCAAGGCTCACGGCTCACGGCTCATTTAAAAAAAGATCGAAAATCGGATATCGGAAATCTCAAAAATCGCTAAATCTTAGACAGGGGCGGAATGTTGTTGAATGCATGGATTCACCTTGCACCCTGCACCGTGCGCCTTGTACCTTGCGCCTGTTAGTCTACCACTTCAAACCTGATGGTTCTCTCCTTCTCCTGCGACGTAACGGTATCGATTATCAGAACACGAAGATCATAGAGCCCCGGTGAGAGATCGGCGGTTTCAATTTCCAGATCTTCAATTACATGCCGTTCTT
>REDT01000102.1 GCA_007693295.1 Balneolaceae bacterium | reverse complement strand
GAACATTCAAACCGGAAATGGATGGTCTTTTCTGCGAAAAGATCTTCGGTCCGGTTAAAGATTATGAATGCCACTGTGGAAAATACAAGCGCATACGCTACAAAGGTATTATTTGTGACCGTTGCGGTGTAGAAGTTACACGGAAAGCTGTCCGGCGAGAACGAATGGGGCATATTACCCTTACCGTTCCCATCGTGCACATCTGGTACTTCAAATCCCTGCCAAGCAAAATTGCCTATCTTTTGGGATACTCTTCCAAGAATCTGGAGAGAATTGTTTACTACGAAACTTTCGTGGTAATCAATCCTGGCCTGGCCCGTGATTTGGGTTACAAGCGCGGAGATCTGATCTCAGAAGAGGAGAAGTTTGACATTTTTGATCAGCTTCCGGAAGATCATTACGAATTGGATAATGATGACGAAGACAAGTTTATTGTCACTGATGGCGCAGAAGCCATTCAGGGTCTTCTCAAAACAATGGATCTGGACAGCCTTGCTTATACGCTGCGTGACGAAGTGAAGAATGAAACTTCTCAAATGCGTAAGAAGAAAAAGCTGAAGAGACTTCAGGTAATTGAGTCGTTCCGTGCTGCAAATCAACACACAGAGAACAGTCCGGAATGGATGATTCAGGGTGTTATCCCGGTAATCCCACCCGAACTGCGTCCGCTTGTTCCACTGGAAGGAGGGCGTTTTGCAACCTCTGATCTGAATGACTTGTATCGCCGGGTGATTATTCGTAATAATCGATTGAAGCGCCTTATAGATATTAAAGCTCCTGACGTAATTCTCAGAAATGAGAAACGCATGCTTCAGGAAGCTGTCGATTCACTATACGACAACTCAAGAAAATCAAATGCGGTTCGCAATAACAACCGTCCCCTGAAATCCCTGAGCGATATGCTGAAAGGGAAGAGCGGGCGATTCCGTCAGAACCTTCTTGGAAAGCGGGTCGATTATTCAGGCCGTTCCGTAATTGTGGTAGGCCCTGAGCTGAAGATGCACGAGTGTGGCCTTCCAAAAGAGATGGCGATCGAGCTCTACAAGCCATTTGTAATCCGCCGCCTTATCGAGCGTGGTTATGTGAAGACCGTAAAGAGTGCCAAAAAAGTAGTTGATCGGCGAGATCAGGTAGTTTGGGAAGTTCTTGAAAATGTAATTGACGGACATCCCGTACTGCTGAACCGTGCTCCTACGCTTCACAGGTTAGGTATCCAGGCCTATCAGCCGGTACTGATTGAGGAGAAAGCCATTCGTCTGCATCCACTATCCTGTACAGCGTTTAATGCTGATTTCGATGGTGACCAGATGGCGGTTCACCTTCCATTGAGCCACGATGCTGTACTTGAGGCGTCTGTTCTTATGCTCGGTTCGCACAATATCTTAAGTCCTGCCAGTGGTGGACCCGTTGCGGTTCCTTCACAGGATATGATTTTAGGTATCTATTACCTCACAAAAATGGGGAATGGTAAACTTGGCGAAGGTAAAACGTTTTCTAACACTGATGAAGTGGTTATCGCTTACGATCAGCGCAAAATTGAGAACCATGCCAAAATTAATGTTCGTATTCCGGTCACCAATGAAGAAGGTGAGACGACATATGAGATTATTAAGACAACAACCGGACGGGTTCTGTTCAATGAAATTTTACCTGAAGGTGTTGAGTTTGTAAATAAAACCCTTGGTAAGAAAGAACTCAGAATTCTTATCGGTGATATCCATAGTGCTGTTGGAACAACAAAGACAGCCGAGTTTTTGGATAACATGAAGAAAGTAGGCTTTGAGCGTGCTACAACCGGTGGGCTTTCATTTAGCCTTGAAGATATTATCATACCGGATGCAAAGCGTGTGTTGATTGAAAAAGCCCAGGCAGAGGTTGCTGAAATTCAGGACCGTTATGAAATGGGTTTCATTACAGATAATGAGCGATACAACCAGGTTATTGATAAGTGGACCAGTACCACAAACCGTGTATCTGAAACACTTTTCCAGAGTCTTACAGACGATAAAGATGGATTCAATGCCGTATTTATGATGGCTGATTCCGGTGCCCGAGGTTCGAAAGAGCAGATTCGTCAGCTGGGCGGTATGCGTGGGCTGATGGCCAAGCCACAGAAAAGCTCAATGCAGCAAGGTAACGAGGTTATTGAGAATCCGATTCTCTCCAGCTTCCGTGAAGGCCTTACCGTACTTGAATACTTTATCTCTACTCACGGTGCCCGTAAAGGTCTTGCCGATACAGCTCTTAAAACAGCTGATGCCGGTTATCTGACCCGACGACTGGTGGATGTATCACAGGATATTATCATTAACGAGCAGGATTGCGGTACTCTTAGGGGTATCAGGATGCAGGCTCTGAAAGATAATGAAGACGTGATTGAAAGCCTGGAAGATCGAATTATCGGCAGGGTATCCATGCATGAGATCAAAGATCCGATTACGGATGATCTGATTTGTGAGCCCAACCAGCTGATTAGTGAGAAAGTCGCTAAAAAAATCGCTGAAACCTCTATTGAAGAGGTTGAGATCAGGTCGGTACTTACCTGTGAAACCGAGCGTGGTGTATGTGCCAGGTGCTACGGCCGTGATATGGCCAGAAACAGCCTGGTTCAGGTTGGTGAAGCTGTGGGTGTTATCGCAGCGCAATCGATCGGTGAGCCGGGAACACAGCTTACCCTGCGAACATTTCACGTGGGTGGTACAGCTTCCCGTATGGAATCTGACTCTCAGCACAAAGCGAAATTTGACGGTAAAGTTGAGTTTGAAAACGTCCGCGTAGTTGAGTACGACGATGGTGAAGAGATTCACAATGTTGTATTGAGCCGTGCCGGTGAGATGAAACTTGTTGATGAAGAAGGAAAAGTTCTCAATACCTACAATGTGCCTTATGGTGCAGAGATGATGGTTGAAGAGGGCGATAAAGTTCCAAAAGGGATGCCGCTTTGTAAGTGGGATCCATATAACGCTCTCATCTTCAGTGAACTGGAAGGTACTGTAGAGTATAAGGATATCATTGAAGAGATAACCTACACAGCCGATACAGATGCACAAACCGGCCACAGGGAGAAAGTAATTATTGATACCCGTGACCGATCTCTGGTACCGACACTGATAGTTAAAGGTGTTGATGACAGGATTCGTGAGAGCACACTTCCGGTTGAAACTCACATCTCTGTCGAAGACGGCGAGAAAGTTCAGGCCGGTCAGGTACTTGCCAAGATTCCAAGAGCCGCTTCTAAATCAAAAGATATTACAGCGGGTCTTCCGCGTGTAACGGAGCTTTTCGAAGCCCGTTCGCCGAGCGATCCTGCAGCAGTATCTGAGATTGACGGTATTGTGAAGATGGGCGGCCGTAAGCGTGGTTCTCAGGAAGTGATTGTAGAGAGCAAAGACGGTACAGACGAGAAGAGATATCTCATCTCACTTTCGAAGCATATTCTTGTACAGGAGAATGATTTCGTGAAGGCCGGACAGGCACTATCTGACGGAACCATTCCTGCACAGGAGATTCTCAACATTCTGGGCCCATTCGCTGTACAGTCGTACCTGGTGAATGAGATTCAGGAAGTTTACCGCCTGCAGGGTGTGAAGATCAATGACAAGCATATTGAAGTGATTGTTCGCACCATGATGCAGAAAGTGGAAATAACCGATCCGGGAGATACCATGTATCTTGAAGGAGATAAGGTTGACCGCTTTGAGCTCAATAACAAAAATGATGAACTGATTGGAAAGTTTGTTGTGACCGATCCGGGCGGAAGTGAACTTAAACGCGGTAAGATTCTGGACCGTCGTGAAGTTCGTGAACTTAATAACGAACTGATCAAAGACGGTAAAGATGAACTTCAGACACGCGAAGCAGAGCCGGCTATTTCCAAGCCGATACTGCTGGGTATAACCCGTGCGTCGCTCTCTACCGAGAGCTGGTTGTCTGCAGCATCCTTCCAGGAAACAACGAAGGTACTTACACAGGCTTCTATTGAAGCGAAGCGAGACCTTCTGCGCGGACTGAAAGAGAATGTAATTGTTGGCCATAAAGTGCCTGCAGGTACAGGGCTTCTCGAGTATGACGAACTCATTGTTGGCTCCAAAGCCGACCTTGATGAGGGAGATGAGGAGATCCAAAAAGTGTTCGAAACACTTGGTGCCGACAGCTCTGATGAGGACAACGAGTAAACCAAATAGAACAAAAAAAGCCCTGATGAAAATCAGGGCTTTTTTTTTGGCCTTTAAATATGGAAATAAACGGTCTTGCACGTTAAGTACGCCTTCGGCGTGTTGAGTGTTCGCTCTGCTCACGTTGAGTACACCTTCGGCGTGTTGAGTACTCGCTGCGCTCGTGTTGAGGGTGGGTCGGAGGTTTAAAATGTGATGAACAAACTGAACGTGTATAATTTCAGAAGCTTAACGCGAACGATATTGAGTACTCAACGTGAGCGGAGCGAACACTCCACGCGAATGTAATGAGCATTCAACATGATCCAGCCGGCTGGCGGAGAATACTCCATGTGCAACGAAGCCGGTGCTTTTTTGCAGTTTAATTACCCTTTCTTTCGATATTATCGAGCAGGGCTTCTGCTTCCTTAATAAGGTCATCAGCCCGTTTTTTTGCATCAGATACAACATCATCACTTTTCTGCTTGGCATCGGAGGAGAATTTCTCCTTTTCACTCTGCAGTTTTTCAATCACATGGTTTAACTCGTCTATATATGAACTTAGCCTGTATGAAATTTTATCGCGGGTATTTGAACCGGAATCCGGGGCATAGAGTATGGCTATTGCAGAGCCGATTAGTGCTCCTGTAACCAAACCGAGTGTAAAGTTTTTTCCTGTACTGCTCATGGGTTTTATATTTAATTGTTCAATAGTTGTTTATTTTTCCAAAGCTTGCAGATGAATGCATCTTAATCATGTGTTGCTTCTATACATTCATTATATTCTAAAAAACGAAAATCCCCAAAAAACATTCTTCCACTATGAAATTTTTTATTGACACAGCAGATTTAGATGAAATCAGCGAAGCCAACGATTTAGGTGTACTTGACGGCGTGACCACCAACCCTAGCCTCTGTGCAAAAGTTGGTGTTCAGGATTTTGAAGGCCATATCGCAAAAATCTGTGATATTGTTGATGGGGATGTGTCGGCCGAGGTGATCTCAACCAACTATGCCGATATTATTGCCGAGGGCAGAAACATTGCGTCTATCGCCGGGAATGTGGTAGTGAAGGTACCTCTAATCAAAGATGGAATCAAAGCGATTAAAACATTCAGCGAGGAGGGGATCAAAACCAACTGCACGCTCTGTTTTTCAGCCACACAGGCCCTGATTGCCGCCAAGGCGGGTGCTACATACATCTCACCGTTTGTAGGGCGCCTCGACGATATATCAAGCGAAGGCATGGCATTGATTGCCGACATCCGGCTGGTATATGACAATTACGGCTACGAAACTGAAATTCTTGCTGCCAGCATCCGCCACCCGATGCACCTGCTCGAATCAGCTCGTCTCGGAGCTGATGTGGCCACCATGCCGCTCAGCGTTATTGAACAGCTGCTCAAACATCCGCTCACCGATATCGGCCTCGAGAAGTTCCTGGCAGACTGGGATAAGCTCCAGGAGAGCCTGAAGAGATAATTTAAAAACCTCCCAAAGGAGGTTTTTTTATGTTTTATGACAACAATTAGCTATTCAATGAATAAGTATGTCAGATAAATCAGATAAAGAAGGCCTGAAATCTGAAGTGTCCAAAAAACGTTCCAGGCGGCTTGACGCCTATGATCCCGCACAGGTTGCAGAAAGAGTTCTTCAAATAGGCGTAAAAAAGACCCGCTATCCCATCTATAAAACCCTTGTTTTGGGATTGATGGGAGGGAGTTTTATCTCAATTGGGGCTCTGTATGAGTTATATGTCTTGTCGCACCCCGCTATCGGGGAAGGAGCGGCTGTTATCATTGCCCCGATGTTCTATGCCGTTGGTTACATAATGGCCTTTATTGCCGGTACAGAGGTTTTTACGACAAACAATTTATCTGTGATGAGCTGGGCATCGGGCCACGTGAAGTTTTTTGAAATTTCTAAAAACTGGTCACTTGTACTGGTTGCCAATATCGTGGGAGCGGCCGGAATTGTGGGGATGTTCTATTTTTCGGGACTGGTATCGCTTTTCGATTTTGCGCTAATTGAAGCCGCTAAAACCATTACTTCCGATAAGCTCTCATTCAATCCCGTTGAAACTACCATTATCGGGATATTTGGAAATATGCTTATCTGCGCCGGGTTATGGCTGGCTATGTCTGGCAGATCGGTGACGGATAAATTTCTGGCTCTTTTGATCCCCATTGCGGCCGTTCCCGCCCTGAACTTTCAGCACAGTACCGGTAATATGTTTCAATTTTTTCTGGCGCTGATTACCGAAGTGGATGAAGTGGGCCTCGATCTCCCGACAGAGGTTACCTTTTTGGCCGTCTCCTCCAATCTCTTTTTTGTCTCAATTGGAAATATCATAGGCGGTGGAGTGTTTATCGCCTTGATCTATTACTTCATGTTTATCAGGGAGACGAGGCTTGATAAGGAGGGAGGGGTGTAGCTTTTACTCTGTAATTCTGTTTTTTAAGTCCATTCGTTCATGCAAAATCCTGGTGATTTCAACCAGATCTGACTCTATTTTACGATAGAATATGATGTGTCGATTTGCATTCAGCCCAAACAAATCGGTTCTTATTCCTTCATAGTTTTCCCCAAAGCAGGCTTCTCAGCTATATCTTGACAGAAATCAAGTAACATAGAATAATACTCATCAGCTTGTTCTTCCGACCAATTGTCAAACGTGTAGACCCAAATTCCATTCAAATCCTCAACCGCTTTTTTGGTCAGGCGGTATTCAGCCATTCTTTCTTTTTTTCGCCTTTAGTTCCTCAAGGTTCATTCTTGGGTCGAAATCGTGGGCAATTCCGCTATCAATTCCTTCCTGAATGGCGTTTTTCAATGCAAGGGCCTTACTTTCTTCATTTTCTAATAGCCGAAGTCCTGCTCTTATAACTTCACTGACATTCTTGTACCGGCCTGCCGAAACCTGGTTTTGAACGAATTGGTCGAAATAATTTCCGAGTGATATAGATGTATTCTTGCTCATCTGGTTAATCCTTTTTGTTAAAAGTACCAATAATTGGTATATCCTCAAAATGATAACGCCTGCACATATGAATTGTGATAGGAGTAGTTGAACTCAATGCTGACAGGTCGATGAATTAAAACCTGTCAGCCGCAGGTGCAGCTATAGCGGTACACCTACTGGACTGCGTCCGACTGCCGGCGGATCTGCTCCGTAGGAATCCCGATGGGAACAGCGTTTGGTGAAAAAGCTCGTGCACCGGAAAATTATTTCGAGTCCCATTCGACGCTGTTTCCTTAGGAATCCCGATGTAGAATTACGAGCTAAATACCTTGACGCTGTCAGAATCACGAAAAAACACCGTGAATGCTGACAGGTCGGTGATGTCGGTTATGCCTCACCAATCAGATTCTCTGCAATCTTCGCTGAGGAGAGTACCCCCGGCAATCCCGCTCCGGGATGCGTTCCGGCACCTACAAAGTAGAGATCTTCCACATCTTCGCTTCGGTTGTGCGGGCGGAACCAGGCCGATTGAGTAAGAATCGGTTCCACAGAAAAGGCAGATCCTTTGTAGCTGTTCAGGTCGTTCTGAAAGTGCAGCGGATCGATGTAGTGCTCCGCCACAATATTTTCCTGCAGATCGGGCAGATAGTTGTCCTCTAAAAATTGCATAATGGCATCGCGGTATTTCGGGGCCATCTCATTCCAGTCGGTACCGCTGTCGAGATGGGGGACAGGGGAGAGCACGTAGAACGCTTCGTGGCCTTCCGGTGCCATCGATGGATCGGTGATGGTTGGCATATGCAGATAGAGCGAGAAATCATCGGATAGATGTTTTTTGTGGAAGATATCACTCAGCAGCCCTTTGTAGCGTTCCCCCAGAATGATATTGTGGTGTGCCAGCCCCGAGTCGTTGTATCTTTTTTTGGTTCCAAAATAGATCACAAATAGCGACATGCTGTATTTGGTGCGCTCTATCTTGCGGTCCGTATATTTCTTCCGGTGCTTTTTGTTAATCATATTCTTGTAGGTAAAAGCCACGTCGGCGTTCGATACCACAACATCAGCTTTATGGATATCTCCGTTTTGGAGACGCACACCTTTTGCCTTTCCGTTTTCAACCAGGATCTCATCGATTTCAGCTTCCAGGTGAATTTTTCCACCCTGATCTTCGATAAGGTTCACGAGGGCATCTACAATCGCGGCTGTACCGCCCATAGCATAGTGCACTCCCCACTCGCGCTCCAGATAGTGGATCATAGCGTAGATGGAGGTGGTGTCGAACGGATTGCCGCCCACCAGCAGTGGATGGAAGGAGAAACAGCGCCTCAGAAATTCATCATCAATATACTGCGCCACATATTTATAAACGGTTTTATACGACTGTAGCTTAATCAGGTCGGGGGCAACCTTTAGCATGTCTGTAAATTTGAGGAATGGCTTATCGGCCAGCTCCACAAATCCCTTGTCAAAAATAGCTTTGGTGGTGCCGAGGAATTTTTCGTATCCGTCAGCATCTTTTGGGTTCCGTTTTTTGATCTCGCCCAGTGTAAACTCGTGATCATCGTTGTAGTCGAAACTCTTCCCTTTGTGGTCAAAAATACGATAGAAAGGGTTACAGGGAACAAAGTTGATGTAATCTTCTCTCTTCTTGCCTGCAGCAGTATAGATATCATCAAACATAAACGGGGCGGTAATAACTGTGGGCCCGCCGTCAAACTTAAATCCGTTCACTTCATAGACGTAGGCCCGTCCGCCGGGCTTGTCGCGCTTCTCAAATATGGTAACATTATGTCCTTTCGACAGAAGCCTTGAAGCTGTTGCGAGACCGCCAAAGCCGCTTCCTATTATGATGATATCTTTTTTCATGATGAAATTAGTTGGAGCGGCTATGCATTGTGTATCATGGTTTTAGTTAGGTGTTTGCCATATAGTACAGAAGCCGCTTGTAAGTTTGTAAGCATGATAACCCAATTTTAACAGGAATCAATCCGTGAATTTTGAAAAATTCGGTTTAAGAGATGCTTTGGTCTAACCTTAGGGATCCGGTTAGTTCTCTTCCTGTTTAACAAACCCATCGAGCCCCTGCGATTCGAGGCGGCGGAGTGTTTTGCGGGCGTCATCGGCACTGCTGTAGCTTCCATAATAGACCCGGTAGACCGTTCTTCCCGAAACGTTTACCTGTTCCACGCGTGAACCATTCACATTCGTTGAAAAAGCCTGCGCTTCCCGCATAGAGTTGTAGGAGGCCAGCTGAACGGTAAAGGTTTCTCGGCTGCTTGTATTGCGTTCAGTAAGAGGGCGGTCTCCCTCTTCAACCAAAAAGAGCTGAACTTTTGCTGTGCCCGCATTCTCCATGTCTACCTCCCTGGCGGCTCTCCTGGAGAGGTCAATAATACGGTCGCCTATGTAGGGGCCACGGTCGTTAATGCGAACCACAACCGATTTGCCGGTGTCCAGGTTTTCAACCAATACCACGGTATTAAAGGGAAGGGTTCTGTGGGCAGCGGTGAAATCATTCATGTTATAGGTTTCGCCATTTGCGGTGAGCTTGCCGTGAAATTTGGACCCATACCAGCTCGCTATTCCCGACTCTATCACGCGGCTATCGGAAGTATCGATGGGGCCGTAATCCGGTGAGGTTGAGGTGCGAACCACGCCACAGGAGGCCAAAAAAAGTGAGGCAACTGCAATCAGCGAGAAGTAACCGGTTAATCTGCGGCAGGTTATCATATCGAAAGGGTATCTATAGATGATTGATCAGCGAAAATTTACGAATATCGGTGATCAAGTAAAATAGCCGGATTTTGTTCCCGGATTGTTTGTGGTAATGGCAATATTTTATCCCTGTGGAATTCATATATTCAGCCTGTTTGTAATCGAGATCTATTAAAGAAACTGGTTTTATGACAATTACTCTTATTCTGATTGCCCTGAACGTGGTGATATCACTGGCTGCGCTTTATGGGGATCAGAGAATTTTCGAAGTGGGGCTGTTGCGCCCATACCGGACCGTGCGAAAGCAGACCTGGTATGAAGTGATCACTTCCGGATTTTTGCACGCCAGTTTCAGTCACCTGATTGTGAACATGTTTGTGCTCTTTTTCTTCGGGCTTGTGATAGAGCAAACCCTTGGCGGCGCTCACTATCTTGCACTCTATTTCAGCGGATTGATCTTCTCATCCCTTCCTTCGCTTGTTCAATACAAAGATGATCCTAACTACGCGACGGTTGGTGCTTCAGGAGCTGTAGAGAGCGTGCTCTTTAGCTACATCTTTATTTTCCCCACGGAGAAGATTATAATCATCCTTCTGCCGATACCGATCCCCGCATGGGTATTCGGTATCGCCTTCCTGGCCTACAGCGTTTATGAAAGCAAACGGGGAGTTGGCAATGTTAACCACGGAGCCCACATCGCCGGAGCAATCTGGGGGATTCTCTACCTGATTCTTTTTGTACCGAACAGTGTGGATCACATTTTGACGATCTTTGGGCTGCTTTAGGCAAGGTGCAATGCGCAAGGCTCAGGGTTCAGGGTTCAGGGCGAAAGGTGAATAAAAGATCGCACATCGGAAATCGGAAATCTCAAAAATCGTTAAATCATTGTGGTTTCGATTTCGGCTAAGGCTTCTAAATCGAAGGATATTCGATATTAGATATCCGACATCCGATTTTTGAACTTTATGCTACAGGATCACCCATTTTCCAAATGGGATTTCCTTTATTATCCTTAGGCGTTTTTTGCTCTGAATTTCTGCATGAAATCCACCAGTGCTTTTACGCTGTTCAGCTCACAGGCGTTGTAGATGCTGGCGCGAATGCCGCCCACGCTTCGGTGGCCTTTCAGAGCAACAAGATCTTCTTTTGCAGCTTCTGACAGGAAAGCCTTTTCCATATCTTCGCTGTCTAACCTGAAGGTCACATTCATTTTAGAACGTGCTGCCTTCTCAACGGTTCCACGATAAAAATCATCCTTATCGATCTCTCCGTAGAGCAGATCTGCCTTTTCGTTGTTAATTTTCACAAAAGCGTTCAGCCCGCCTTTCTCCTGAATCCATTCCAGCACGTAATTCACCATGTAGACGGCAAAAACAGGGGGGGTGTTGAAGAGTTTTTGGATATGGGTTTTGTAGTTCAGAATGGTTGGGATGGCTTCGCCTCTCTGTTTTTCTAGAAATGAATTTCGAACCAGAACCACGGTAACTCCGGCAGGTCCAAGATTTTTCTGTGCACCGGCATAGATCAGCCCGTATTTGTCCATATCGAGCGGACGGGAGAGAAAATCGGAGGATGCATCGCAAACAAGAGGAGCTCCACCGCCATCGGGTTCGGTTTGAAATTGGGTTCCAAAAATGGTGTTGTTGCTGGTAAAGTGTGTGTACACTGCATCATTTGCAAAATTCAGCTCGTCATTGCTTGGAATGTGGCCATAATCACCATCTTTACCGGAAAAGGAGGTGTACACATTTCCGAACAGATTAGCCTCTTTTATCGCTTTGGACGACCAGACTCCCGTGTCGATATAGTTGGCGGTGCGGCTATTGTTTAAAAAGTTGTGGGCAACCACCATAAACTGCGTGCTGGCACCTCCCTGCAGGAAAAGAACTTCCCAGTCGTCATCCGCTCCCAGAAGCTGTTTCAGCCTGGATGTGGCCTGTTCGTTAATTTCGGTATACTCAGGGCTGCGATGGCTCATCTCAAGCAGAGAAACTCCTTTATCGCGATAGTTCACTAATTCTTTTGCTGCTTTCTCTAATACGCTTGCCGGCAGGGTTGCGGGTCCTGCACTAAAATTGTGTACTCTTTTCATTTTTTTATCTGATTAAAATGTGTGAACGATAAATCCTGATTTAATTTTTGGCTCGAACCATGTTGATTTCGGCGGCATCAATTCACCCTGGTCCGATACGTCCAAAAGTTCCTGTATGCTTGTGGGATACATGCTAATAGCCAGTTCGGCCTTCCCTGAATCCACCAGTTTTTCCAGCTCTTTGGTGCCCCTTATACCGCCCACAAAGCTGATGTTTTCGTCTGTGCGGGGATTTTGGATCTCAAATAGAGGTTCCAGCACGCCATTTTGCAGCCGGGCCACATCGAGTGAGTCCACCACATTTTCTGAGGCAGGTTTCGGCAATGTCAATTCCCACCACTGCCCGGAGTAATAGATCGATACTTTACCCGGTTCGGAAGGCTCTTTTTCGGAGCTCTCTAGCGGGGCGAAGGTTTTTTTCAAGTGATTCCACTGCTTGCCCGACACCTTTTTGATGACCCGGTTGTAGGGCAAAATTCTCATCTGGTCCATTGGGAACAGAACTACGGGAAAGTACTCAAACTCAGCTTCGCCGGGAAAGCTGCCTTTCTTTTTCCGAAGCTGTTCAGCCACACGCGAGGCGCTTTTACAGCGATGGTGGCCATCAGCGATATATAAATTTTTGATAGTGGAAAACCCCTCAACAAAATCGGCGGTTGCGTGCGTTTTCCAGATGCGATGGGTAACCCCGCCTTCGCCCTCGTGTTCAATCAGAGGCGGTTGTGTGATGGTAATTTTTTCGATCAAAAAGGCAATGTCGGCCGTGTCGCGGAAAGTAAGCATCACCGGTTCGGCATGTGCGCTCTGAGTGAGGATGTGCCTGGTGCGGTCGTCTTCCTTATCGGGACGCGTCAGCTCATGCTTCAGAATTACATCCTCATCATAATTCTGCACCGAGGCACAGGTGAAAACCCCGGTCTGGGTGTGGTTGGCAGTTTCAAGCTGGTAGATATAGATAGCCGGCTTCTCGTCCTGGTAGTAGATATCAGACTTGAGAAGTTTTTTTAGATTTTCTGCTCCTTTTTCATACACTGCGGCATCGTAAAAGGGTGTTCCGGGAGGTAAATCAATTTCCGGGCGTATCACATGAAGGAAACTCTCGGGTTTTCCTTCTGCCATTTCCAAAGCTTCTTCGGTACTGATTACATCGTATGGAACACAAGCTACGTCGTCAGCATGTTCGGCTTTAGGGAGCCAACCTTTAAATGGATGAATAATTGCCATTAAATCTGTGCGTTTTTGTATTATTGATGGGCTCTAAGTATACAAAGTCTTTACCTTTTCAACGTATTAAAAATTAATATTAATCAAATTATTAAACTCTATGAGTGATCAACCGGCCGGGAACGGCGAGAAACTGAATACAGATCAACAGCAGCAACTTCTTTTTGTGATGCTAATCCAACAACACGAGCAAATTGCTATGATGGGAATGGGCAAATTGCAAAACCCTGCAAGCGGAAAGTCGGAGCGCGATCTCAAATCTGCCAAGTATGCGATCGATACGCTGATTATGATTGAGAAGTTCACAGAGGGCAACCTTCCAAATGAGCTGCACTCTTACCTGAAGCAGACTCTGACCAACCTGCGTTTGAATTATGCGGACGAGAAGAAGAGAGGTGACTCTGAGAAACCGGATTCGGTTAAGGATAAAAAGGATGACAGCTCTGATAAGAGCGGCAAAGAGGAGAGCTGATTTGGAGATGATAACTGCCGGCGGCGGAGTTCTTTTCCGGACGCATAAACTGGAGAAGGAATTGCTCCTGATCAAGCGGAATGGTGTTTGGGATCTGCCGAAAGGCAAGCTAGAGCCAAGCGAGACGGTTGAGGAGTGTGCGGCCCGGGAAGTGGGTGAGGAGACGGGTACACCCCGTCCGACTGTGATTTCACATCTTTGTGATACCTATCATGAATATATTGAGAACGGCAAACAAATTGGGAAAACAACTCACTGGTACTCCATGGTATCTGAAGGGGATCAGCAGATGCAGCCGCAATATGATGAGGGAATCACCGAACTGATGTGGTCTGCTCCTAATGCTGCCCTTGAAGCGGTAGGGTATGACAACCTTAAGAAAGTGATCAGGGCATTCATGAAGTCGGAGGAAGGCTGTTGAATTGCCCTGAAGGGATGTCTGGCGTAGAACCGTAGACCTGACAGCATTCCCGGCGTTTTTGCGGGTTTCTGTCAGCGTCGATTTTGAGGAGTTGAAGGTTGAAACGTTGAACGTTCTTCATTTACAGGCTCATAAACCGGCAACATTTCAACAAACATTCAACCTGTAACATGTAAGTGAACTTTGTACTGTCTACCGTGCACCGTGTACCGTGAAATGGGTCGGGATGTCGCTATCGCGCCACTTGTGCCCTGCGCCTTGAACGATCCTCCAATAAAAAAGGCGCCGATACATTTCTGTATGGCGCCTTAAACTTGTACTAACTGATATTTAGTTCTGCAGTCTGAAAAAGATCGGCAAACTGTACTGAACACGAACGGGTCGTCCACGCTGCATGCCCGGGGTGAATTTGGCCTGGCTTACAACTCTGAGTGCCTCTTCATCAGCACCGCCGCCAATACCACGGATAACCTGTGGGTCTTCAACCTCACCTCGCTCGTTTACAATAAACTGAATGAAAACTCTTCCTTCAATTCCTGCCCGTCGGGCCATTTCAGGATATCGGATTTGTCGCTGGAGTTCTCCAAGACCACCAATCAATTCCGGCATATCTTCTACTACAACGAAGAAATCCTCTTCGTCATCATCATCAGCCGGTGGTGGTGGTGGTGGCATGCTCAACTGGCCGCCAAGGTCCAAATCTGCAGAGATATCAATATCTACATCATCAATAATTTCATCGTTGGGTACTTCAACCGGTACCGGTGGCCTGGGTGGAGGAGGAGGAGTCTCAATCTGTCTGGTTTGGATAATCTCTTCCATTTCAACAACTTCCTGCTCATCAATTACATACTCATCAGGGCCGAGGCTTGTAATATCCATTCTGACGGCAATAATAAAGATAATAAGTGTAACAAGAAGCCCAAGCTCAAGAAAAACAGTGTGATAATTTCTTAAGTCGGCATCGGGTTTTTTTCGTTCAATCATAATACAAGATGGATTGTTCAGTTTTTTTCAAATACAATAGAGTATAACCGATTTCGGTCTAATTATCCAACGAAGAAAAGGGGTTAAATAGTATTTTTCCAAAAAAATGAGTTTTTGATGTTAAATCAGGTTAAATACTTCACTTTTACAATTTTCAGCAGCGTTGCAGCGGTTAAACTTCCAAGAATATCGGCCAAGGCGTCGTAGATGTCGAGAGAGCGGTTAAAGGGCATCGCCCACTGCATCAGTTCAATTCCGATGCCGAACAGAGAGCCGGCCAGAAAAATGGCGAGTATATTTGTTTTCTCAGCACCGCGTTTCGTGAATGACAAAAACCCGTATACAATGGTCCATGAAAAGAAGAGGGTAAAGTGGCCAAGCTTATCATACCGGTAGAGCCTGGACTGACCCAGATGCTCGGAGGGCAATAGTGTGAGCATAAGGGTGGCAAGTGTCACCAATGCAAACAGGAAATAAACAAGTAGTTTATGATCTACCAGAAACTGAATAATGGTCTTTATCATAGGAGATGTTCCGGGCCAAATGCACTATTATCTGTAAAATGCTGATATGCTTTATAGCCGGTAATTAATGATTGAATAGTTGAAAGGGTCTCTTCTCCTGTTATTCCTGAATAAGCTGCAATTGTTCCTGACAATACATCGCCAAAGCCGGCTCTTGAAAAAGGAAGGGTGTCATAGCCGGTTATAAAGGTCTCCAGTTGCGTATTTATAAAAAAGGAGGGGTTTCCTTTCATCAGCAATGATAGTTTGTTCTCTGTTACAAAAGTTGTTGCTGCGGTTAAACGATCCTGATCGTCCGAAAATTTCATATTCAGATAGTTTTTTGCCTCGCCTATGTGAGGCGTCAAGATCCATCTTTTTCGTTTCTGTTCAGGTAACCTCTTCAATCGGTCAAAACCTTGCAGGCCGTCTGCATCCAATACTACCCGGCCGTCAAAATGGCTTAAAATTTCAAAGAGGCAATCTACAGTCTGGGTATTTGTTCCAATACCGGGGCCCGCAAGCAGTATGCCGGGTTTGTTATCCAGCTTGCTGATGATATCTGATGCGTGCTCTGATTTAAAATGGCTATCGTTCTCCTCTCCAACGGCAACCTTTATAATCTGTGGCAGGTTTTTCTCGTAAATATCCATCAGTTTTTTTGGAGAGTAGAGAATCACAGCCCCGGCTCCCGATTTCCACGCGCTCTTTGCGGCCATTACAGCAGCTCCCGTTAGCCCCTCCGATCCGGCAAGGATATGAACCACCCCTCCGTCATATTTATGCTCTCCTTTCCGGACGATCTCCGGCAGATGCTCGGCCAGTTTGTTATTGATTGCCACAGCCTCATATTTGCGTAGATACCCGGGAAAGGGGAGGGGAATGAAGTGCACCCGGCCGGTATAGCGCTTAGCACCGTTCAAGTAGAAACCTGTCTTGTTGGTGCCGAAGGTGAAGGTGTGTTCGGCGTATACAGAAACTCCGGCAATCATTCCGCTGTCTGCATTTAAACCCGATGGAACGTCCATGGCGAAGACCTGCAGCCCGGAATCGTTGATCTGCTCAATAACCCCGCTGATTGGCTCACGGATCTCACCGCTTATTCCCGTTCCAAAAATCCCATCCACGATATAGTCATAGTCACTGAGTGTGACTCGCTCTATGGAATCGAAAAATTCGATACGCGATCCATGCTGCTTCAGTTTCTTGACCAGGGAGAAGTTTTTATCGGAATCCGGGCTCAATCCGTCCCGGCCCATCAGGAAGAGGATGGCGGCTGAGTGGCCGGCATCTTCGGTGAGGTATCGCGCTGCAGCCAATGCATCGCCGGCATTATTGCCTTTACCGCAAATATAGAGCCCTTTTTTACTGTCGCCCGTAACGCTGCGAATTCCGGAAGCCGCTCCTGAAGCAGCGATCTCCATAAGTGTGAAACTCTCATAACCAAACTCTTCGATCGTCTTACGATCCATATCCCTGCTCTGGGAAGACCCGGACAGTTTAACGGAGTTTGGTATGGTGAATTCGGTTTTCATTTAATCTCAATAGGATCGGGCAAACAGAACTTTCTGTTCTGAGGGTTTCCCGCTTACCATACAAGTACCCGGCTGAGGATCCTCGATTACCGTAATACAGCGTATGGTCGCTTTAGTCTCCTCTTTAATTTTCTCTTCGGTCTCAGCTGTACCGTCCCAGTGTGCGTAGATAAATCCGCCTTTTTCAATCTCAATTTGAAACTCTTCGTAGCTGTTAACTTCACGGGTGTTGTCGTCCATGCGTTTTTTGGCAGCCTTAAAGAGGTCGTTCTGAATGGTGTCGAGCAGTTCCTCAACATATTCAGCAATGCCTGCAGAGGGTACGATACTCTTTTCAAGTGTGTCACGGCGGGCCAGCTCCAGGTTGTTGTTCTCCACATCGCGCGGGCCAATCGCAATCCGAAGCGGTATGCCCTTGGCTTCGTGTTCGGCAAATTTCCAACCGGGTTTGAAGTTGTCGCGGTTGTCCAGTTTCACGGAGATCCCTTTTGCTTTGATAGAGTCGATAATTGGCTGTGCGTACTCAAGTACGAGCTTTCTTTGATCGTCGCCGCGGTAAATCGGCACCACCACAAGCTGCACCGGCGCCAGTTTGGGCGGTATCACCAGGCCGTTGTCATCAGAGTGCGTCATAATCAGTCCGCCGATCAGCCGGGTGGACACGCCCCAGCTTGTGGCCCAAACATATTTGTGCTCACCATCCTGGTCCTGGAATTTTACGTCGAACGCCTTGGCAAAGTTCTGGCCAAGAAAATGAGATGTACCTGCCTGAAGAGCTTTCCCATCCTGCATCAGCGCTTCAATACAATAGGTGTCAATGGCACCGGCAAAACGTTCCGACTCAGATTTTGTGCCTGTAATAACCGGCATGGCCATAAACTCTTCGGCAAAGGTGCGGTATACCTCCAGCATCCGTTCCGCCTCTTCTACAGCTTCCTCTTTGGTGGCGTGGGCCGTATGGCCCTCCTGCCAGAGGAACTCCATGGTTCGCAGAAACAGCCGTGTTCGCATCTCCCAGCGCACTACGTTGGCCCACTGGTTAATCAGAATGGGCAGATCACGATAGGATTGAATCCAGTTGCGGTAAGAGTCCCAAATAATGGTTTCGGAGGTTGGGCGTACAATCAGCTCTTCATCCAGCTTTGAATTGGGGTCCACTTCCACGCCACCCTCCACGCTGCGGAGACGGCTATGCGTGATTACAGCACACTCTTTGGCAAAACCTTCCACATGCTGCGCCTCTTTCGATAAAAACGATTTTGGAATAAAGAGCGGGAAGTAGGCATTTTCGTGGCCGGTATCCTTGAACATCTGGTCGAGCGCGCTCTTCATATTTTCCCAGATTGCATAGCCGGTGGGCCTGATCACCATGCAGCCGCGAACAGGGGAGTGCTCGGCCAATTGCGCCTCTTTAATTACATCGAGATACCATTGTGAATAATCTTCCTTTCGATCTGTGATTCGTTTTGCCATCAGTTGTTTACATACAGTTAATAGAGGGTTAGCTTTGTAAAATACCCTAAGATGGGGTTAAGATAAAGAGGAAAGTTTTTTCCTCGTCCTCGTCTGACGAATTTGGGAAAGTCCAGTCTATGAAATCAAAACATTCGGTCGTCTGGCGAATTTCGTTGTTAAGCTCACGCTTTTCGGATTTGGGCTACTTGCACTGTTTAACTCGACAGTCGAGCTTCGTGGTTGCATTCAGGCTTTATGCGTGATTCACTAATAACTAAAAAAGCCCAATCCAAAATGAATTGAATTGGGCTTATGAGTGTAGCGTGGGGCGGACTTGAACCGCCGACCTCCGGGTTATGAATCCGACGCTCTAACCACCTGAGCTACCACGCCAAA
>REDT01000086.1 GCA_007693295.1 Balneolaceae bacterium | reverse complement strand
TTATAGAATGCCGTTTTACGGTACGCTGCTCTTCTTATTAAAACGCGATTTTCTTGTCGAGCCATCCACCACGCGCTGTGCGTGGCTCTAAAAGTGATCCGTCAGCTGACGGAGAACACTCAACGCGAACCGCCTTTGGCGGAGAGCACTCAACGACACGCGGAGCGTATCACTCAACGTCACCCGCAGCTGGCGGATGACACTCAACGCGATGGGGATTAATTTAAAAAACAGAAACTTATGTAACTTTATCCCTTTGGTGTGTAACAGTTTCACCGGCTATATTGTGCATTTTGTTCATGTGATGATTTTATCACAATAACCCATTTTATCGGGTAACAAAAAATAATATGAAATCAATTTATACATACTTCAACACAACTACATTAGCGGCACTATTCATGGCCACGGTCATGATAGGATGCAGCGACAACAGTACCGGTGTTGACGATGATGACGCAATTGTCATCCCAATTCAAACCACGAATCAAGCAACCGTAAATCTTCAAACAGCCGGCAGCTACGTGATTCTGGCCGGTTCAGAGATCTCTAACATTCCTACATCCGTAATTACAGGGGATATCGGATTAAGCCCGGCAGCGGGCGCTGAAATCACAGGTTTTTCGCTTGTTTATACCACAGGCGATGAGTTCGCAACATCCTCTCAAATAACCGGGAATGTGTATGCATCTGATTATGGAGATCCAACTCCGACTGCTATGTCTACTGCAAAAGATGATCTGACCACTGCTTATAATGATGCAGCAGGAAGAACTTCTGATGAAACCGTATCGCTTTCAGGTAATCTCGGCGGTTTAACTCTCACTCCGGGCCTTTATAACTCAAGCGGCTCACTGGAAATTTCATCCGGCGACCTTACGTTTGATGCCAAAGGCAATGCCGATGCGGTCTTTATTATTCAGATTGCCTCCACATTTACCACAAGTTCAGATCGCAAGGTGATTTTAGCCGGCGGTGCAAAAGCATCTAATATTTTCTGGCAAGTTGGTACATCAGCTACTCTTGGTACAACTTCAGTAATGAAGGGAACCATTATGGCCGATCAATCCATAGCCGTAAACACCGGTGCTTCTGTTGAAGGAAGATTACTGGCCAGGATAGCTGCGGTTACCATCGAAGGCAACACAGTTGTAGAACCTGCACAATAACAGAGAAGGGAATAACAACCCTGATATAAATAGCGCTCATGAGTACCTGTCAATTGAGAATGAGTGAATAGAATTATTGAAGAGGCTTAAAGAACCTTTTCATGTTACAACGTAAGCAGCTCCGTGAGAATCGGGGCTGCTTTTTTTATGCGATGTTAGTGCAAAAAACATAGCACCGGCGTGAAAGTGGGTTTTTCATGGTTGGGATCCTTATAGAATGCCGTTTTACGGTACGCTGCTCTTCTTATTAAAACGCGATTTTCTTGTCGAGCCTTCCACCACGCGCTGCGCGTGGCGCTAAACGTGATCCGTCAGCTGACAGAGAACACTCAACGCGATCCGCCTGTGCCGGAGAGCACTCAACGACACGCGGAGCGTATCACTCAACGTCACCCGCAGCGCGTGACACTCAACGCTGACAGGACCTGTGGACGCTGTCAGGTTGAGCTGGTGCTCAATAATTACTCCGCACCAAGTTCAATAATCATCGACTGAAGCGGCGCTACTTCAAGCGTCTCTTCAATATGGAAGGTGTGATCTGAAATCAGGTCATAACCTGATTGATAACCCTCCATAAGTTCCGAAAAGCGGCTCAAATCGAGAGATTGCGGTTCATTCTGGGCATTCAGCACCACCATTACCGTCTCCTCTTCGTTGTGCCTAAAATAGACATAGATATTGTTTTCGGGGATGAAGTGCGTGAGCTTGCCGTTGTGGATTACATCCTTATCCTGACGCCAGGTGGCTACGCGGGTCAGGAAATCGTGCGCTTCCACTACAGGAAAACCGGTTTCATCGCCATACTGTACGCGACCTTCATGGGTAAACGCATCAATGGGATCCTCAGCCCAGCCCCCGGGAAAATCTTTTCGTTTCAGGCCGTCAGGTCCGCCGCCTGTCATCAGGATCTCATCTCCATAATAGAGTTGAGGAATACCCCTCGTTGTCAGAATAAACGTGAGCGCCATTTTGTACTTGTTGTAATCTTCACCCATCACGGTAAAGATCCGATCCAAATCGTGGTTACCCGGAAAAATTACGTTCAGATTGGCATCGGTAAACAGGAAATCCTGGCTCAGGGTAAAGTAGAGCCGGGAGATGCCGGTATCCCATCCGGGCGCCTCGTTCAGCCCGGCTGTAAGTGATCCATAGAGCGGGAAATCGGTTACGCTTGGAAGGTAGCTCTCATACCCGTCAGGGCTTGGGAAACCGGTCTGCCAGTAGGCGGTTGTAGGGGTATTGGGCATCCACGCCTCACCCACAATATTGAAATTGGGAAACTCTTTGAGTACGCGTTTCGACCAGTCGGCCATGTACTCCTTGTAGGGGTAGGGGTGCGTGTCCATTCGGATTCCGTCAATTCCCGAATACTCAACCCACCAGAGTGTGTTTTGGATCAGGTAGTTGGCCACCAGCTCATTGCGCTGATCCAGATCGGGCATATCCACGACAAACCAGCCCTTTACCGTCGAGTTGAAATCATACTCCGATGCATATGGATCCATCACCGTTGAGGTCCTGAAATTAGTAGTCCCCACCTCTTCCAGGTCGTGCACCCAGTCGGATGTAGGCAGGTCTTTGATAAACCAGTGATGAGTGCCCACATGGTTGTGAATCATATCCATGATCACCTTCATACCCATGCCGTGTGCCTTATCGATAAGCTCCAGGTAGGTTTCGTTGGATCCAAAGCGGCGGTCAACCCGGTACATATCGGTTGCGGCATATCCGTGATAGGCCCCATAGGCGGGCGGCATATCGTTCTCAAAAATCGGGGTGAACCAGACGGCCGTCATTCCCAGGTCCTGGATGTAATCCAGGTTGTTGATTACGCCCTGCAGGTCTCCGCCATGCCGGGCATCGGGATCAGATCTGTCAACCCCTTCCAGCATGCCGTCAATTTCGTCGATGGACGGATCGCCGTTGGCAAAACGATCGGGCATCAGCAGGTAGATCACATCGGAAGAGCTGAAACCCCGGTTGCGATTGGGGTCACTGCTTCGCTCGAGTATTTCATAATCGTGGGTATATGAGTAATCCCCCCGGTTAAATTCGATCTGAACCGTACCCGGCCGGGCCTCCTCATGAATTCGCAGGGTAATAAACTGATAGTTTGGATTTTCGACCCACGTAACCCGCTCAATGGTTACCCCCGGATAGTCGACCGAAGGTTTTGCAGACTGAATATTCTCCCCGTGCACAAGAAGCTGTACATCCGGCTCACTAAACCCAATCCACCAGTTATCGGGTTCAACCCGGTCGATCTGTATAGACTGGCCATGAAGCGTGGTAAAACCGAGTACAACTATAATCAATGTTGAAAAAAATGTTCGTACGTACATAGATTTTATACTTTCTGAGTTATGAAGTTTGTAAAAAGCCCCAATACCGCATCAGGATGATTCAAGATAACAAGAACAGAAATACTTTGGGGGATTTTAGGGGTTTATAAACTCTATACGATTTAAAGCCCCTTACCCCTGCAGGCAGTGCTGATTCGCATCACGACGCATGCTGAGCACTTCAGGGGGGCTGCCTTCCGCAATGCGGTGTCTTATCCCTTCTCCACTACAATTACGATCAATAAAAAACCCCGGCCTTCTTCTTGAAACCGGGGTTTTTGTTGAAATTATTTTTCCAGATGTTTAATCGTTCACCACGCAGTCATCGCCTGAGTTGTTTTCAAACGTATTTACTTCGCAGGCATCTTCATTTACGGCGCTATCACTATGAACCCAGAGCCCGTGGGTCTCACTGTTGCGCAACACGCTGTTTGTGATATCAATGAAAGAATCGTTGCCGCCGCTTCTCCCAACAATGACGTTGCCGGATCCGCTTCGGAAGAACTCATCGCCCCCACCATACTCAACAGTAACCCAATCGAGTACATTTGATGGGTTCGTAGATTCTCTCACGTAGATACCGTTCCACCATCCGGCCTGCTCGGTGGTACCGGTGAATACAATAGGCTCTGACTCGGTTCCGTCAGCCATCAGCCCGCCTTGCTCGTCCAACTCAATATGGCTGTCGTTTTCAAATTCGAGCGTGGTGCCGGGCTCTATGGTCAGCACGACGCCGTTGGTGATCACAACACTGTCGCCACCATCGATGCGATAGTTGACGTCAAGGTTCTCCCACGCGACGTCATCGCTGCTAATTTCATGACCACTCCGAACGAAGATGTAGTCATCACTATTACCCGTAAAGCTCGAGGAGGCGTCAAGTTGGTGGATACTGCTAGCGGGCATGTTTACCGGGGCATCCTCATTCTCCGTAATTAGATTCCCTTCAAACCCGGGGAGCTCGCTATCGGAATTTACCCAGATACCGTAGTTGTCGCTGTGACGAATTGTACTGTTTGTTATCTCGATGGAGGAATTTTCATCACTTCGTCCAACGATGACGTTACCTGACCCGCTTCGGAAAAACTCTTCTCCTCCGGCATACTCTACAGTCACCCAATCGAGTTCATTTTGTGGATTGCTGGACTCTCTCACATAGATGCCGTTCCACCATCCTGCCTGCTCGGTGGTACCGGTGAATACAATAGGCTCTGCCTCGGTTCCGTCAGCCACCAGGCCGCCTTGCTCGTCCAGATCAATATAGCTGCTGGATTCGAATTTAAGCGTTGTGCCGGGCTCAATAGTCAGTGTTACACCATCGGTGATCACAACACTGTCACCGCCGCCGATGCGATAGTCAACGTCAAGATTCTTCCAGGTGACGTCATTAGCATCGATGTCGTTACCGCTTCGAACAAAGATATAATCATCACTATTACCCGTGTAGCTCGAGGTGGCGTCAAGTTGATTGATACTGCTAGCGGGCATGTTTACCGGGGCATCCTCATTCTCCGTAATGACATTTCCTTCAAATACCGGAAGGTCGCTATCGGAATTTACCCAGATGCCGTAACTCTCACTGTGACGAATTGTACTGTTTGTTATCTCGATGGATGAACTTTCATCACTTCGCCCAACGATGACGTTACCTGACCCGCTTCGGAAAAACTCTTCACCCCCGCCATACTCCACGGTCACCCAATTGAGTTGATTTAGCACATTGCCGGACTCTCTGACGTAGATACCGTTCCACCAGCCGGGCTGTTCGCTTGTTCCGCTGAATAGAATCGGTTCCTCTTCGGTTCCATCCGCAATAATTGCCCCCTGCATTTCAGGAAGTTCGAAACCGGTTCCCGCCTCAAAATAGATCTCTGTTCCGGGTTCAATGGTAAGTTCCGCAGTAATATCTATCTGATCCGTAACAAAGTAAGTCACCTCAGAAGAGAGGGTACGATCATCTGAAATATTCGATGAGATCTCCTCTTCGGCAGTCACGGCTATGGCCTCAGATGCTGCATCACTTGCCCCATTTGCCGACACCAAAAGGCTGATGTCAAACTCTCCGGCAACATCGGCTGTAAAGCTTGTGATTTCTGATGTTTCCGATTCCAGCTCCGCCTCGCTTCCTTCCGGCGTGGTCAACGTCCACGAGTACTCTATTTCACCATTATTGGTAACGCTCGAGCCGGTTGCATCAAGCGTTACTGCGTCTCCTACGTTTGGAGACTCAGGTTCTATCGTAAAGCTCGCCTCCACTTCCGGGTCAGGATCCGGATCGTCAACTCCGGTTGGATCATCCTCGCATGCGGTAAAAAACAGGCCGGCAACAATAAAAACAGCAAGTAGCTTGCTGATGCTTTTTCTGTAAAATGATTTCTCTTTTAATTTGGTAAATCTATCTGGTTCATCTGCTAGGTTCTTCATGGCGATTTTTTTTCTCTTTAATGAATTGGTCAGTTAAAAATGTTGAGTATCAGTACATCATATCATGATCCTGTATATATCATTACAGCCTCGGAGATGTACTAAAAAGCACGTGATGTATAAATTTTGCGACTAAGAATTGCTTACATAAATCCGGCTTACCGGATCAGAAGATTGGCGCAGCGGCAGTTATATGCCGCAAATATTGATTTTTAACGGATAGCATAGTCATGGTATGCCAGTAACAACCTGCAGCGCGCAGATTGTATAGAATACACTCCTTCTTTGGTTCAGTTCTGTTTGAAAAGCTCTTTCCCATCACTCCAATAACTGTTTTTTCCTATGGGCTAAAAAAACCAACTTTTTTACAGAATCTCAAAAAAAATGGCGGGTTTGTGAGATTATAATTTTTTTTTACAAATTCATGCCCCAAAGCAATTGGCGAGCTAAAAACCAATTTGAAAGTATCCCCCTGCTCCCGGGCGCACAATAAAAAAACCCGCACCGGAATACCGATGCGGGTTGTAACATCTGTCTGAACAGAGTGCCGGTTCTCCCAACGCTTCAACGCTGGTTGGAAGACTCTTACACTATACGTGGAATCAGCTCTACGGTTCGCGCGGCGTATCCAGCTTCATTATCGTACCAGCCGATAACCTTCACCAGGTTTCCGTCTACCTTGATGGTTCCGCTGTCGAAAATACAAGAGTGTGTGTTTCCGATAATATCGCTGGAAACAAGCTCCTCTTCACTGTACTCTAAAATACCTCTCAAAGAACCGTTTGCGGCTTTCTTGAATGCAGCCAGTACTTCGTCGGCGGTGGTCTCTTTTCCGACAACGGCGGTAAAGTCAGTCAGCGATCCGGTTAATACGGGTACACGAACTGCTCCGCCGTCCAGTTTACCATTCAGGTGTGGAAGTACCAGTCCTACAGCAGCAGCTGCGCCGGTTGTTGTAGGTATAATATTCACTGCAGCAGCGCGGGCGCGGCGCAGGTCGGAGTGTGGTCCGTCAACCAGCGCCTGATCACCTGTATAGGCATGGATCGTGGTCATAAACCCTTTTTCTACTCCAAAAGCTTCATCAAGCACTTTCACCATTGGTGCAAGGCAGTTTGTGGTGCAGCTTGCGTTTGAAAAGATATTCCTGTTTTTGTCGATCTTTTCATCGTTTACACCAAGCACAATAGTTTGTACGTCACCTTTACCCGGTGCAGAAATAATCACTTTTTTCGCGCCCGCATCAATGTGCTTCTGGCAGCCTTTGTCATCACGAAAAATACCGGTACACTCTACGATCACTTCCGCTCCGCGTTCGCCCCACTTCAGGTTGGAAGGGTCGCGTTCGGCGGTAACACCGATTTTAGTTCCGTTTATTACAATATCATTTCCATCGGCGTGTACGTCTCCTTTAAACTTTCCTTGTGCGGAATCATATTTAAAGAGGTGAGCCAGTGTCTTGGCGTCGGTCAGGTCATTAATTCCCACTACTTCAATAGCATCGCTCTGATTTTCAAGAATTGATCGCATCACAAGACGCCCAATACGTCCAAAACCATTAATACCAACTTTTACTTTAGCCATAAATTTTACTCCTTTTCAATTTCCAATTTGCATTTTTCTGCGGTTAGCAGCTTTGTCTTCTATCTTTATAAAATAGTAGATTTGGCGCACTCTATCCATTAATTCGCAGGGTAAAATTTGTTTTAAATAAACACCGGCAATGGAAGCGCTTTTCCGACTCTCGATTTCCAGGGGTATTTCCTGACGCCGTCTGGCCTCTTCCACTACCCCTCGATTCAACGATACACGTTGAATGTTACACGTTAAAAAGTTCTTCACTTTAAGACTCATAAACCGGCACATTCAACAAACGTTCAACCAGTAACCTGTAACTCTAATCCGCACTCCGTGTACCGCGTACCGTGCACCTTGCACCTTGTACCTTGCACCTTGAAAGACATGCAGTCCATACTTTACCGGGGTATACAATTAATCATCGAGCTCCACATCATCGGGCATGTCGTCCGAATCGTCGCTGATCAAATCATCCATCTCGGAAGCTGACGGATCATCATCATCGTCATCGTCGGCGGGTGCAGCAACAGGCGGCTTTTTCTTAACCTGGGCTTTCGCACCGGCTCTTCTGAGCTGCATGGCCACGTCAATATTGTCATTATCTATAGCAATATTCAGGGCAGTATCACCATTTTTATCCTTCAACCGTACATTTGCACCCATCTCTATCAGCAGTTTCACGGTCGTTGAGTGGCCTTCCCTCGCAGCAAGCATCAAGGCTGTTTGGCCCCATCGTTGCTGTGCATTTACATCAGCCCCTTCGTCAATCAAAAGCTTAACGGCTTCCGGGTTTCCTTCTCTGGCCGCAACAATTAGGGCAAGATCGCCTATAGGCGTACCTTTGTCGAGCAGATATTTCATAATGCCGATATATCCGTTTTCAGCCGCACGATTCAGGGCTGTACCTCCCATCTTGGTCTGGATAGCGGGGTCTGCCCCCTCTTCAATCAGGTATTTTACCACATCCATATGGCCATTCTCTGCAGCATAGATCAATGCTGACGCGCCATTCCTGTGCGTTTCATTGAGGTCGGCCCCCGCTGCATGCAATTCTTTTACCTGGTTTAAATCTCCTGTCTTAGCGGCCTGTAATAGTGGCGAAAGCTCCATAGCTATAATGATTTACAAATAAAAAGTTAAACGTTGTGTGCTGAAATTTCTGAACAGTATATCTCAAATAAATCTCTTTAAATCAACTATCTGTTCATCAATTTCACAATTTAATTATACAAAAGATACGGCTGCCGGTCGATCATTATTGAAGTTTTACAGAAATATCATATCCATTCAAAAAATCGAGGCCGGAGAGGCGGCTTGTTCCCGGCATCTGTACCTCCCTGAGTTCAAGCAAACGGTCTGAACAGGCAACGTACAGCTTCCCGTCTCTGGCCGATAGTTCACCGGGTTCCCCGGCTGACCCGTCTGCCGGGCATGACTGATAGACCTTCATTTTCTCTCCCTTGTAGAGGCACCACGCTACCGGAAAAGGGTTTAAGCCTCTTATCAGGTTGTGCACGTTCTGAGCAGTCTGGTTGAAATCGATTTTGGTATTTTCTGCAAACAGTTTGGGTGCGGGTGTGGCCTGTTCATCAATTTGAGGTATAGCCTCAACCGTGCCTTCGGCAATGTCGTCAACAGCTTTAACCAACAGCTCTGAGCCTATCTCTTTCAATCGGTTATAGATGCTGCCGGTTGTCTCCATTGGGCCTATTCCTGTCTTCACCTGCCCGATAATTTTCCCGGTATCTACATTTTCATTCAGAATAAAAACCGTGCAGCCGGTCTCTTTTTCACCATTAATTACTGCCCAGTGGATGGGTGCGGCACCCCTGTATTTTGGTAATAGTGAAGCGTGAAGGTTGATTGAGCCATATTCCGGTACTTCTAAAACAGCCGGTGGCAGTATCCGGAAGGCAACCACAACCAGCAGGTCGGGCTTCAGTTCTTTAAGGGTTGAAAGAAACTTTTCCGAGGTTACATCATCTGCATCGATGGTTTTATATCCCAGTTCGGCTGCCCTTTTTTTTACCTCTGTGGGTACGGGTTTGCCGCGTCTTTGCCTCCGCTTATCAGGGTTGCTCACCACGGCAAGGATGTTGTGAGAGGAGCTGTGAAGCGCCTCAAGAGAGGGAACAGCGAACTCGGGCGATCCCATAAAAACAATACTGAGATTCTTCATTCAACCGACTCTGTTAATGTGATTTGGGGGCCAGCGGATAATCGACTTCGACCTTTCCGCTGTCAATTTTTTTTAGAAGGGATTTATGCAATCTTCTTCGAAAAGCACTCAAATAGTCGATAAAAAGTTTTCCGGCCAGGTGGTCATATTCATGCTGAATCACCCTCGACACCCATCCGCTCACCTCAAGGGTCTGTTCATTAAATTCACGATCCCTAAACTTAACCACCGTTATATCAGGCCTCACAATTTCATCACGTAAGTCGGGAATACTCAGGCACCCCTCTTCCATTCTCACCTTTTCGCCCTTCACCTCTATGATTTCAGGGTTGATAAAAACCATCGGCCCCAGGTCCTCTTCATCCTCAAGCTCTTCTGTCACGGCATCAGCGTCCATCACAAAAAGTTTCAGCGACTTCCCGATCTGTGGTGCTGCAAGTCCAACTCCACTTGAGTTATACATGGTTTCAAACATGTCGTCGATCAATGTTTGCAGCTCGCCGGAATTTTTTTCCAAAGCTTTGGTTTCGGCCCTCAATACAGGGTCGTCGTAAGTAATAATCGGTAAAACAGGCATAACTTTTATTTTTGAGGCCTCACAGAGAAGAGTGCTGAAATATTTTAAAACCGGTTGCTATGATACAAAAATTAGCGATAATTACGGCAACGCAACGTCTGAGAATTTCATATTTCGGGGTGTGCTTCCAGAAACTGTTGTAAAATAAGAGCAGCGGCGGCCTGATCCAACCTTCCTTTTTCGTGGCGTTTGCTTTTAGAAACGCCGGATTCTACCATAATCTGCATGGCATGACGAGATGTGTACCTCTCGTCCATCTTATAGACGGGGATATCCTTGAATTTGCCTTCTATAAACCGGATGTAGTCGCCGGCCAATTCGGTAGCGTGTGTGTGTTCATCCTGAGGCGTGAGAGGCCAGCCTACAACTACAGCAATTACAGGTCCTTCCTCTGTAATTTGCCTCTCAATCTCTTTATGAGAATCTACCGGTGTAAATGTACCAATCGGGTTGGCACTTGTCCGTAATAAATCTGTTCTGGCAAGGCCTACTTTTTTACGGCCAACATCTACACCGATAATTCTTCCCAATTTAGCCAATTACTTGCCTTTTTTTACCTCACTAAGGGGCTGCTTAAGAAACTTCTTCAACCGCTTACTCGGTTTAAAGTGAGTTTTTCTGTGAGCAGGCACATAGATTACTTCATTGGTTTTTGGGTTCCTTGCTTTAGGCTTCGCTTTCGTCTCTTTAACTTCAAAAACTCCAAAATCACGAAGTTCAATTCTACAGGTAGGGTCGGCTGCGAGCATTTTTGAACGCAGTGCGTCAATTACTACATCTACCCAAGGTTCTGCCTTATTTAAAGGCACGTCCATTTTGTCAGCTACTGTTCGCACGATATCACGTTTCGTATATGTTACCATCGTTTTGTTGATTATTAAATTTAAGTGTTCACTCCAATTTTACTGTCACTCTGAGCATGTATCTATAACAAAGTAATTATTAATAAAAGATTTGAATATAGATATAGGTAAATCAGACATTTTTTATTACGTAAAAACACCTACGCAATAAACGCTGAACTGAGCAATTAGCCAATTATTCGTATCTCGTCACATTTTTGATACTGTCCACTCTTTCGAGTTTCTGAATAATCTTTTCAAGATGTTTTAAATCACTTACGTATATGGTAAGTATACCTTCAAACATCCCACCTTCACTACTAACGTTAATACTTTTCATATTCGTTTTCAATGATTTGGCAAGAACTTCTGTTAAATCATTGACCAAGCCCACTCTGTCTTCTCCTATAACCCTGACAGCGCCAAGAAATTGTGTGTCGATATTTTTAGCCCAATTCACATCAATAACTCTCTCACTGTCTGTTCTGATGAGATGATGGGCATTTTTACAATTTGATCGATGGATCTTCACATCACCGTTACGGCTTATAAAACCAATTACATCATCCCCGGGGATAGGGTTACAACAATTTGCGTATGAGTATTTAACCCCGGTCAGTTCTCCCTCAACCAGCAGTGCTTTACCTTCGCCAACCGATCGCGCTGATATTCTGTAATTTTCCTGTATCTCTTCTTCTGAAGGTTCCTCTATCTCCTGATCGGGCGACTCGAGCCTGCCCTTGCTTTTCAGCTCTTTCACAATCTTGTAAAGATCGTTTACATCGAATGCGCCGGCACCAATCTCATGAAACAGTTCTTGAGCATTTTCAAACTTGAACCGTTTTGCAATTTTAGTGAGCTCCTGGTCAGAAACTTCAACTTTTCCCTTCGAAGCTTTTTTCTGCCATATCTCACGCCCTTCATCAGCTACTTTACGTTCTTTCTGTTTGATGAACTGACGAAGCCTGGATTTTGCCTTGTGCGTAACCACATCACCCATCCAGTCGGCATTCAGATTGATCTTATTTCCGGTAATAATTTCGACCTGATCGCCAATTTTTAACTTTTGACGCAATGGCACCATTTTACCGTTTACTTTTGCTGCCACTGCCCGTTCGCCAATTTCACTGTGTATCTCAAAAGCAAAATCGATACATGAAGCGCCTTTTGGCAGCGTTTTCAACTCACCGGTGGGGGTAAATATGTAAATTTCATCCTGATAAAGGTTCAGCTGAAAATCTTTCACAAATTCGGTTGCAGCTTCAGGGCGGGGGCTGTCAAGAACATCGCGCACCCAGTGCACAAATTTATCCAGCTCTGTGCTGCCATCGGAGTTGCCCTCTTTATACTTCCAGTGGGCAGCAAGGCCGTGTTCAGCAATGTCGTCCATTTTTCGGGTTCGAATCTGAACCTCTACCTTTTTTCCCTGTTTGGTAATTACCGTGGTATGCAAAGACTGATAGCCATTCGCCTTGGGAACTGAAATAAAATCCCTGAAGCGTTTTGGAATAGGGGTATACCAGTCGGTGATTACCGAGTAGACACGCCAACAATCCTCTTTTGTGTGGGGGTCTTCCAGAATAATGCGAATGGCAAACAGGTCATAAATCTCCTCAAAAGGTTTCTGCTGCATCTGCATCTTCCTGAATATCGAGTAGATGTGCTTAGGCCGGCCTTTGATCTCGAATGAAAAATTCTGTTCTCTCAGAACATTTTCAACCGGCTCCATAAACTGTTTTATAAAGGATTCTCTCGCCTCTTTTTTTTCTCTTAATTTTCTGACAATAAACTTAAATGAATTGGGATCAATTACCTTAAAACAGAGATCCTCAAACTCATTTTTGATTTTAAAGAGCCCAAACCGGTGAGCCAGCGGAGCATACAGCTCCATTGTTTCCGTTGCCTTTTTGAGCTGTTTCTGGTGCGGCATATGGCTGATCGTGCGCATGTTATGAAGCCTGTCGGCAAACTTTATTAACATTACACGAACATCTTCCGCCATCGACAGAATCAACTTCATGAAGGTCTCGGCCTGCTTGGTGTCGCGAGTTTCAAATACACCGGTAATTTTTGTCACACCATCAATAAGCTGACGAACCACCGGGTTAAACATCTCTTCTACCAGGTCGAGCGTAACCGTAGTGTCTTCTACTGTATCGTGAAGAAGGGCTGCAACAACCGATTCATCATCAATATTAAAATCGTCTGCCATTATTTTCGCAACCTCAAGAGGATGCTGGTAGTACGGCTCACCTGAGGCTCTCACTACCCCGTTGTGAGATTGACAGCAGAGTTTAAAAGCCCTTGTAACCAACTCATCATCCGTTACCTCCAGGCGTTTATGACATAGTTCCAACAGCTCAGTCAGCTCTGCCTGCTGCTGGTTATTAAGCGTGTACTTCTCAATTTTCTCGCGGATATCTGTATCCACTTTTCTCATAGTCGGTTTCGATAAACTTAAAGCGGTGGAGTAAGTTAAACCTATTTGCAGCCACCGGAGTTCAGGGCAAAGAAAATAATATAAAACAAATAAAGGTAGTCAATCTGATTGACTACCCTCCGGATTTCCTGTCTCCTAAATGCTAAATATTATATAGATGTTAACGTATTACTTTCGCCCTAAGTGTAATTGGCATTCATCTATCTGCCGAAATCGTCTTCAACCCGAACAATATCATCTTCATCTGATGGATTGTCAGGATCGGTATGTTTCCATATTTCTGCCAGGATGGACCACCCTTCAAGCCCAACCAGCCTGTGCCGTTCGCCTTCCCTGAGATTAATCACATCACCCTCTTGCAATGTACGCAGCGGGCCCGGTGAATCATTACTACTTGTAACAACACCCACACTACCCTGCAAAACTTTCCAGATTTCAGATCTGCGGTGGTGATATTGCCAGGACAGTCTTTTCCCGGGAGCAACCATCAGTAGCTTAGGGCTTAGTTTAGTATAACCGTAAAAGTGTTCTGCTTCTAAATGCGGGAAAAAAGAGTCTATAAAAAGGGAAGATTGCGACTCTACAATGACCAGAAACCCGCCCCATGGCCTTGATCTGTCCTGCGACTGTACGCTCAAGCCCATCTCTTTCAGGAGTTTCTCTGCGCGTTCAAAAATTTTGTCTTTACCGGTAGTGGTACTGTTCTGTTCTGACTTCACCTGTCAACGTTTTCAATCCATAGATGCAGATATAGACGGCACAAACCGGTTCTATCCCTTTGAGGACGGAACGGTAACTGTAAACACGGTTCCTACGCCCACTTCGCTTGAAACATCTATCTTTCCGCGGTGAAGGTCAACAAAATGTTTTATGATAGAGAGGCCAAGGCCTGTTCCTTTTTCTCCCTGTGTACCCCCTTCTGATTGCATATTGTTTTCAAACATGTTCTCTAATTTTTCATCCGGGATTCCCCTTCCGCTGTCTTTTACTCTCAAAATGAGATCGACCTCGTTTTCTCTTCTCTCCTCTTTGAGCCGAACATCAACTTTTCCGCCATTCGCTGTGAACTTGAGGGCATTCGATACCAGATTCCCGACGATCTGATCAAACTTGTCGCCGTCGAGATAGATACCACTGTTCAGATCTTCAACTGTAAAGGTCAGCTCTATGTTTTTATTTAGCGCTGAAGGCTTATACAGCTTCTTTACATCATCAATAATTTCTGCCAGGTCCACTTTTTTCCGGGTAAGTGAAAATCCGGTCGATTCAATCAGAGAGTATTGAAGCACTTCATCAATCATCCGGTTTAGCTGAATCGCACTTTGCTGAATAATGGTCATCATCTCAAGCTCCTCTTCAGTTTCGAGCTCCTCATTCAGAACACTGCTCATACCAATAATCCCATTTAAGGGAGAGCGCATATCGTGGCTCAGTATTTTCATGAGCTGTGTTTTGTGGCGCGACATTTTTTGCAGTTCGCTGTTTTGCTTGCGCAATTCAAACCGTGACATCACTTCACTTGCCAATATTTGAAGCTGACGTTTTTTTCGATCGCTGAGATTTCTGGGCTTATAGTCGAGAATACAGAGTGCACCAATGGCATAGCCCTCCGGCGTTAACAACGGAGCTCCAAGATAGTAACGAAGCCATGGGTCACGAGTTACATATGGCATACTTTTAAAGCGGAAGTCCTCTTTTAAATCCGGCACCTCCATAAACTCTTTACTTTGAATAGTATATTGACAAGCTGACAAATTGCGAGGTATTTCAATACTTTTAGCTGGCATTCCAAAGATGGACTTTGACCATTGCCGGGTCTGGTCAATCAGGTTTATCCTTGAGATTGGAGCATCGCATATCTCAGAGGCAAGCCTGGTCAAATCATCAAACTCCTTTTCAGGATCGGTATCCAAAATGTCATAATCATGCAGTGCCTGCAAACGTTCTTTTTCTTTTGGATGCACAATACACTGGCCCTCATCGGCACCTTTATCATTTAAAACGTCATTTATTGTCATGATCTACCATTAATTTCTCATTCAGCAGAGCTTTTCTCAGCTCGGTAAAGGTGATTGGCTTTACCAGGTAACTTAAATAGTCGGTATCTGCCGCAAGGTTTCGATGGTAATCATCCGAATTCCCGGTAATGTAGATGACAGGGATATCTACTTTTTCCTGGATTTTTTTTACAGCATCAATACCTGATATTCCTACTCCCAAAAAGATATCTACCAGCATTAAATCCGGTTTATAATTCACCAAAATTTCCAGGGCCTTTTCACCTGTATGGGCTTTCTTTACAGCTGTAAAACCCAGTTTTTTTAACATTATTTCCAGGCTAAGTGCCAGGATCATGTCGTCTTCTATTATTAATACACGCATATTTTTTTTGTAGTTAGATCAGTTACCGATTAACTCTTTTTCATTTAAGATAGAGCTGCTTGATCCCCGGATATTCAATTTTTTAAACCGCATAAATACTCTCTTCGATTTACCATTCTTAACTTCTAAAGTTCCATGTATTTGTGACAGGAAAATTTCGATCAGCATGATGTGAAAGGATTTTGAATTTTTTTCCAGGTCCAGCTTGTCCAGGTTCAATAAGTCACTTTCAATCGAAAATTCAACCTCATCATCCAGCTCCCTCAACCCCACTTTAAGCCTGGCATTGCTGTGGTCGCCCGAGAAGATAATGTTCATCAACTCATTAATGGCCAGGCCACAAGGAACAGCCTGGTTCAGGTTCAGCGTAACCGGGCTTGTATCTAAATTGATCTCTACCTTTTCAAGCTGAGACACTCCTTTTTGAGGCAGGGCATCCATAACCGTGTGGAGATAGTGATCAAGCCTGATTTTTACAACATCCTCTTTTTCATAGAGGGTTTCATGAATTTTTGCAATGGCAAAGATACGGCTTCGCACCTCATTTAACTTTCCTTCAATTACGGTATCATCTTCTTCCATGATCTGCAGGTCCAGCAGTCCGGCTATCACTGCAAGATTGTTCTTTACACGGTGATGAACCTCCTGTAACAGAACCTCTTTTTCATTAAGCGACTGCTGTATACGCGACTCCAGCTGCTTCTGTTCCGTCAAATCAATATAAATCACATAGGCACCCACAACTTCATTATCCTGCCAGATAGGTACGGTATTGATTATAATATTTAAAGGGGTTCCGTCTTTACTGCACTTAATCGCCTCTTCCTTTATACTTTCACCAGAAAGCACTCTTTCACATATCTGATCATATTCCGCACTATCACCCGGAGGCGTGATGAGTTCACTCACATTTTCCCCGATGGTTTCAAGCTTGGAGTAACCGAAGAGATCCGTGAAACTGTCGTTCACTTTCATCACCCTGTTCTCTCTGTTCAGCATCACCATTCCAAGAGGTGAGCTCTCGAAAAGTTGCGAAATCAATTCGTAGTTTTTGTCTTTCTCTTTTTCTGATTCAATCAGGTCGCTAATGTCTGTACCGGTTCCTACCAGAAAATTGGTTCCATTGCTTGTAAAACTGTTAGCTATGAGGTGATAGTGACGGGCTGAATTATTTTTTGTGATCAGTTCCGTAATAATATGAGCTGTTCCATTTTCAAAAGCATCATTAACAGCATCAGTGAGCCTGGCTTGATCTTTTTTCGGAAAGTATTGAAGCACATTTCTGCCGCTGAGCTCCACGTTCTCACCGCCCAGGGTCTCCGCAAAGGTTGAGTTCCATCGGATCAGCTTCATCTCTCCATTCAAAACAAAAAAGATACCGGGAATACTATTAATAGCCGTTTTAGTAAACCTACGCTCCTCCTCTAAATTCTGAAGGGTCTGTTTCTCATTTGTTTTATCACGGAAGGTATTTATGATTCGTAAATCACCATTTTCATTCCTGTACAGGACTGAAGATATTTCGACCGAAACTTTACTTCTGTTTTTATGGATATACTCTTTATCCCCTTCGTAGATCGATTTCTCCTCTCTGATGCGATAAATCTCCCGGTTTTGATCGCTGTTTTGATCCGCAATCAGTGATCTGCCACCCTCTAAAATCTCCTGGCGCGAATACCCGAGAATATTACAGGCTGCGGGGTTAACATCAATAATCCTCCCTTCCGGAGTGGCCAGGATTATGCCTGTAAGAGAGTGCTTAAAATGCTGCCCATAAATCTCTTCCGACTCTCTTAGGGCTTGAAATGCGGTCATATTCTTGCTCACGTTCTCAAAAAGCAACAACGCTCCCCTGATCTTATCGTCGTAGGGAGTTATAGAAACCTTTAGCCATAATTGCCCTGATTCTTCCCGAACAGGCATGGTTATTTCAAAATTCGGTTTCTCTCTGTCGAGCACGCTTCTCAATCCAAAAATTATTTTTAGCGCGTAGTCATTTCCCTCTTTCACAACCTTTTCACAGTGCGAAAAATAGCTTGAACCGTTCATCTTTTTACCGTACCAATAAAACGTATCCCCCTCAGTGCTCCATTTCGAATTGGTTGAGATAATCTCTCCATCCTGATTTACCACAGCCGCTGCACCCGGAAGGGCGTTGAACATCGGCATTTCATCAAGAGTTGAACTTTCCTTCTTATTTTTCATACAAATAAACCTGTAAACTTACGCTAAGCTTTTTTAAGATGAGCATCCGAGCCATCAGGCATACGTAGGACGACCGAGCTGTTAGTTAGTTACATAAGTTCATAAAAATCTGTCAATTACAACAGACGTAAAAAGCTTATTTTGAACGACCTTAAATTACGGAGTAAATTATCTTTTTACTCTTAGGTGTTTCCTGCTACACTCAGAAACGGCGGGTAATAGATTCGGCCATCTGCAACAGTCTCTATTGCCTCTGCCAAATCGTTTCGTTTGGGCTCGCAATAGAGGTATCCGTCAACACCCATTTCATAGAAAGGCATTACCAGTTCAGATGACTGGTAAACGTGTAGGAGAATAACCCTTGAATTGTTTTCAACTTCCATAATCTGCTGAATTACATAAGATGCGGGATGATCTAAACTCAACAAATCCAAAATGAAAACATCGGGGGGCCGATGTTTGTTCAGATGATCTATTTCAGTCAGGTTTTTAATTTCTACAGTAAGCGGCTGTTCCAGCCCTTCTGATATCATCTTAGAGAGGGTGATTGACCTCGGCCTGCTCTCGGCAATAATAACAATGCGAATGATCCCGTCCGTATTCATTCTTTAATCTATGAACATGAGACCAAGCATAACATAAGCTTTATCGCTTAATTATCGCAAACTGCGATACGTATATATACCTACGTGGAAAATGAATCTTTTTTAGCAGACTGAGATTTTATTCGTCTGAAGAGGAGATTAAATTGTGCTGAAAAGCATATTTCACAAGTCCGGCTGTGTTCCGTGCGCCGGTTTTTTGAAGCAGATTTCTGCGATGGGCATCTACTGTACGGGAGCTGA
>REDT01000034.1 GCA_007693295.1 Balneolaceae bacterium | reverse complement strand
TGACTCGAAGTATAACAATATGTTCCAATAAAACGGGTCATGAAATAATAACCGGATGGTTAGAAAAGAACTTAATTTCAGAAGCGAATAAATGAATTATAAAAATGTTTTGTTTATGCTAAGGCGTGATTAATTAACATATAGTATATTTTTTACACGAATGTGATTTATATTTCTTTATTGATTCATATAATCTGTCATAAATCATTACGGGCAATTAAAAAGCAGAGATCATGAGTTCATTGAACATTTCAGAAAAAGTAGTAATAAACAGTTTGAATGATGAGAAAGAGCTGTTGGTTCAGCGTTTTAAAAAGATCAGGGATTTCACGGAAATGTTAACTGAACCTCTTGAAACGGAGGATTTTGTAATTCAGGCAGTGGAAGAGACCAGCCCGGTTAAATGGCACCTTGCTCATACAAGCTGGTTTTTTGAAGCATTTGTACTTAAGAAAGGTATGGAAGACTATGAATCGCTCCATCCGCAATATGATTATATTTTCAACTCCTATTATGTTCAGACCAGCGATCCCCATTGCCGTGATCAGCGGGGCAATCTCTCCAGGCCAACCGTAAAACAGGTATTTGAGTTTCGGAAATTTATTAACCGGAAGATGTACGCTTTCATTGAATCCCTTTCAGAAAGTGAATTTGAAACGTGGAAGCCGGTAATTGAAATTGGCCTTCATCATGAGCAGCAGCACCAGGAACTTCTGCTTACCGACCTGAAATTTCTATTTGCACAAAATCCTCTCTATCCCATCTACAAGGAGAGAAGCCGGCCGTTTGGAAGGGAGCAGCAGAAATTGAACTGGATTCAATTTGAAGAGGGAGTTTATCAGGCAGGCCATGAGGGAGGAGAGTTCGGGTACGACAATGAATTTCCTAACCACAAAACCTATATACATCCGTTCAATATTGCCGACCGCCTGGTTACAAACGGGGAGTACCTCGCGTTTATGAATGACGGTGGATATTCCAATACTAAGTGGTGGCTGGATGAGGGGTTTTCAACAGTTGAAAGAGAAGAGTGGGCATCGCCTCTATACTGGGTTATAAGAGATGACGAATGGCACCACTATACGTTAAACGGTATAGAGAAGCTGGATCTGCATGAACCGGTAACCCACGTGAGTTACTACGAGGCCGATGCCTATGCGAGATGGGCCGGGGCCCGGCTTGCTACCGAACAGGAGTGGGAGGTTGCTTCAAAAAGTCTTGAATTGGAAGGGCCGTTTGTAGAGAGCGGCAACTACCATCCTTCGTCAGCAGATCCCGACACTGATGGCCTGAAACAGATGTTTGGAGATGTTTGGCAGTGGACCCAATGTTCTTATTCACCATATCCCGGTTATAAACCGTTTCCGGGCGCATTGGGCGAGTACAACGGTAAATTTATGGTGAATCAGTATGTGCTTCGGGGCGGTTCCTGTGCTACTTCAAAAACACATATACGCAGAACGTACCGTAACTTCTTCCATGCACATTCAAGATGGCAATTTTCGGGTATCCGTCTGGCTCAAGATGCAGTTCAGGCATAATCCGGTATTAAATCAAATAAAGATTACAAGTTGAATTACGATCCGGATGAAAATGGTAAGAGATGATGGAAAAGAGCAGAAGGCAGAGTTTGTGATGCTCAGAGAGGTACTTGAAGGACTTCGGAAAGAGCAAAAATCTCTTCCCAGTAAATATTTCTATGATGAGCGGGGATCAGAGCTATTTGAAATGATCTGCGAACAAGAGGAGTACTATCCCACCAATACTGAAATTGATATCATGCAAACGGATATCAGCGAAATCTCTGAGCGCATTGGATCGGGGGTTGAGCTGATAGAGTTTGGCAGCGGAAGCAGTATAAAGACTCGCCTGCTTCTCGACCATCTTGATCATCCGGTAAAATATATTCCGGTAGATATTTCTGAAGAGTTCCTGATGAAGGCATCAGAAAAGATCAGCCTTGAGTATCCGGATTTAACCGTGAATCCGGTGGCAGCCGATTACACCCGCCGATTTACACTCCCGAAGAGAAACGGCCATTCGACCAAAAGAGTGATCTATTTCCCCGGTTCAACCATTGGAAACTTTTTACCGGAAAGAGCCTCTGCATTCCTGAAAACACACGCTTCACTTTTAAAGCCGGGTGGAGGTATGTTAATTGGGGTTGATCGCAAGAAATCGAAAGAGAGGCTTGAAGCGGCCTATAACGACAGTGCCGGGGTAACAGCACAGTTTAACAAAAATTTGCTGCTCAGGATAAACAGGGAGTTGGCCGGTACATTTGACCTCACATGTTTTAAGCATAAAGCGTTCTACAACGAGGCGGAAGGCCGTATTGAGATGCATCTGGTGAGTACAAAGAACCAGGATGTAACCGTTGCCGGCGAAGTTTTCCATTTTGAAGCGGGAGAGACCATCCATACCGAAAACTCCTATAAATACACTCCCGTTGAGGTAAAAGAGTTGTTTTCCGAGCAATACCGGTTTGAAGAGATGTGGACTGATCCTGAAGACTTGTTTGGTGTTTACTATTTTAGCGTGAGTGATGGGGAGAGGGAGTGAAGCCATTTCATGTTTAAACCTTCAACGCCCAGTGAACCGTGTTCCATACTTAAGTATCAACAAACCTTAAACGTTTTACGTTGAAAGTTACACGTTAAAAGTTCTTCATTTGCTGGCTCATAAACCGGCAACTTCAACAAACGTTCAACCTGTAACCTGTAACTGAACTATGTACCGTGCACCGTGTAGGTGCTTCGTGAACCGTGCCCCATGCCTTGAGCCCTGCGCCTTTTACCTTGAACCAAACGCTTCAGTGCGATACTTATCTGAAGAGTTTGGCAGCTCTATATTACAAATAACTGCAAATTTGTTAGTATAAAACTGATATGAGCAAACCTATTTCTATAGATAAACTTTCCATTGACGAAAAAATCGTTGATTATAACCCAAAAACACCATTTTTAAAAAACTGTCATCGGTAGCCGGCGGAGGGACACTCCTATATAAGGTTAGTCTGGATTTCTGAATTCAGGCACCATTCTGTGCTTTGTAGCCTGTTCAAAAGCGTAAGCGATCTCCAGCAGAACCGGCTCACTCCATGCACGGCCAAAGAAGGAGATCCCTACAGGCAGTCCATCGAGTTGTCCCATGGGAAGGGTTATAATGGGATAAGCCGCGCGTGCTGATGGCGAACTGGATCCTACCCTGAAGTTATCACCCATGGTGTGATCGGTTTTCCAGGCGGGAGATCCGGTTGGGGCAGCAAACGCATCGAGATTGTGCTCATCCATAATCTTATCAATACCTTCTTCCCGGCTGTACCGAAGCATCCGTTCCAGTGCATTTTGATACTCTTCCGAATCCAGGTCGCCTTTTTCGGCAGCCTGGTAGATCAAATCGCGATCGAACATGGCCGTCTCCTCAGGGTTGTTTCGGGTCAGCTCTGCCAGCTCTTCGATACTTGAAACCGGGGCGTTCTCTTCCAGGGATGCGAAATATTTATTGAGTCCGTCCTTGAATTCGTAGAGAAGTACCTGGAAAGCATCACCACCGATGTTCTCCTCGGAAATTCTCTCTATTTCAATAATTTCAGCTCCAAGCGCCTCCATCTGTCTGACCGCTTCTTGCATCAGGGTATCCACTCTGAAATGCCCGCCAAGGGGTTGGGTGAAAAACCCAATGCGTTTACCTTCAAGGCCATCTTCTTTTAGAAACTGAGTGTAGTCGGAGTAGCTGTTCCCTTCGCTATGTGAGGTGAGGTCATCATCGGGATCAATACCGGCCAGGACACCCAGCATCAGGGCAGCATCGCTTACGGTTCGCACCATGGGTCCGGCGCTGTCGGTTGTATAGGAGATGGGAATGATTCCGGTTCGGCTCCAAAGGCCAATAGTAGGTTTGAGTCCAACCACACCGCTTGCATTGGCCGGACATACAATAGATCCATTGGTTTCCGTACCAATGGTAAGGGTTGCAAGATTGGCTGATACAGCACTGCCGGAACCTGAACTTGAACCGCACGGATTTCTTGTTAAATCATATGGATTCTTTACCTGTCCGCCCAGCCCGCTCCAGCCGCTGGAAGAAAAACTGCTGTGAAAATTGGCCCACTCGCTCAG
>REDT01000189.1 GCA_007693295.1 Balneolaceae bacterium | reverse complement strand
AGAAATGCTTTTACTGATCAGATTACATGGAAGTTAGAATTTCAGCCCGGTTCAGCAGATAGTATTTGGTTCGATTGGACATACACAGATGAGAGTTTTTCAGGTACTTTACAGCTAACAGATCCCGATGGTACATTTTCAATAGATATGTTTAATGAAAACAGTTTTGTCATAGATCCAACAGAGATTCAAACTCTCGAGATTATTTATTCTTTTGAAGAGTAGAAGAGTAATAGATTCTGAGTCCGTTTTTTATACTTCCCAAAGCAGTGTGTCTGTAGAGTAGAGTAAAAACATCTTTTTTGCAGGTTTGGCTGCATCCATACCACCAAACCTCAAAATCACAAGAAGATTAGGAGCATATCTAAAGTATAACTCAGAGATGTGGCAATAAGGCTGAATATCTGGGTGTCGGTCATTGATTGGATTGAATCGTATTCAAGGGTTGGATAGGAAGATATGGGGGGAAGTTCATTCTAAAAAACTAATCTACATGAAAATGTTCAAATAAAAGAGCTATTTAATCTGCCTGAATGTATATTTGATTCCAATACTGTATCACTGGGTAGTTGAGCCCGGAATTAAAATCATTCACAGAAGAACCATTCGTTAATAGATGGGCACGAAAATACATAAGCTCTTAAAGAGTGTTAAAGACGGCGATGACGTCTATGATGAGATCTATACGCTTGTCTACGACGAGTTGAAACGGATGGCATCGTATAAAATACAGTTGGAGAATCCGGATTTAACATATTCCAGAACGGAGTTGGTTCACGAAACCTACCTGAAGATGCTGAGCCAGTCAGAGATAAGTTTCAACGACAGAAGCCACTTTCTTGCCATTGCCTCTAACTGTATGCGACAGATTTTGATTGATCACGCCAGAATGAAAAAAGCAGAAAAAAGGGGAAGTGATCCAGAAAAACATACCTACGTGGACGAACTGTTCAATCAGAATAAAGATATGGTTGAAGAGTTGATCGAAATAGACGAGGCCCTTGAACGATTGGCGAAATTAAGCTCCAGGCTGAGTGATGTGGTTACGATGAGATTTTTTGGCGGTATGAAAGTAGAAGAGGTTGCGGAAGCGCTCGGTATTTCAGAAAGTACCGTTAACAGAGACTGGCTGAAAGCCCGCGGATGGCTGCACAAAGAGATCAAGCAGAAATAAAAATCAATTCAGAAGAGCCTGATATCTTTCAATAACATCCGGGTAATGCTCTTCAGATTTGACGTACATATCGATTAATCTCTGCAGCTGATTTCTGTGATCATTATTGTAGTCGGGATACCGCTCTTCGAAAATGGCAATGTGGCTATTGTAGAGTGAATCAGCCAGCTCTGACTCATTCAAAAAACGCTTGACAGCCGCAAGAGCGCCAATGGCATAGGAAGTCCACATATGATCTTCTCCGAGTTGATCCCTGTATATGGCTGCCTGCTTCTGGAAAAGTGAGTCAGCTATTTCATAGTCTCCAATGCTCATCATATATACACCGTAAGCTCCATATGCATTTCCCGTGCGCCAGTGATATTCGGAAAACCTGTCCCTGTATACTTCAATGTTTTCCTTTAGAATCTCCTCAGCTTCTTCATGCTTTCCAAGAAAAAAAAGTGGAGTCAGAAGATTGGTGTGAACCATCCGTGTATACCGATGATCATCGCCCATAGTTAGCCTGCTTACCTCAAGTGATTTTTTGTAGTACTCTTCGGCGAGCTCATATTTTTCCATGTTGCGGTAGAGCAAGCCCAAATTATTATAAGGAGAAGCCAGGCGGTAGTCGAATTGATGGCCTGATTCCAAAAGCCGTGATATGGCATCCAGGTAGATCTCTTCCGCTTTTTCCTGATCCTTGGCAGAGAGTACAGAGGCGTACTCATTCATCGCATTGATCAGATCGGGATGATTATAGGAGTGGTTGCCCCTGATAATCCGGTATGCCTTTTCTGAATACTCCAAAGCCCTGTCTACATCTCCAAGCTGCGCAAGAGCCATACCCGTTCTCGAAAGCGACCTGGCAACCCTTGGATCGTCACTGCTTAGAAGTGATGAGTAGATCTCATGAGAATTTTCATAGTATGGAAGGGCAAGATGCCACATGTGGTTATCAGAGTGGTTTTTCCCAATTGAGAGCAACACTCCGGCTGTTTCCAGAGATAACTCGCCAAATGTAATCTTACTCAAATCAAGAGCCTGTTCAAGTACGCCTGCTGCCTTATCGAATTCACTTAATCGGGTCAGTGCATCACCGATGGTAGCCAGCATGGATGATCGAAGCTGACTGTTTTCAATATTTCCGGCGCGTTCCAGTCCACGGTCGAGCATGTTTAATGCAGTTATTACTTCACCCTGGGCATATGCCGGGTCATTCGATTCAAATAGTTCAAGCAGAAATGCCGTTACTTCTTCCGCTTTCTCGGCCTGAAAAACGGCAAAATCCCGTTCTGTTTTTACCTGGCCGGAGTAATACAATATGATTGAACTGATCGCGATGAGAACAAGGCCGGCAGCAGATAATAGTATTCGATTTCTCGTAAGGTATTTTTTCAATCGCACAGGATGATTGTCCTGCTGCGATGAGAGGGGCTTTATGTTCAAATAAAGCTGCAGATCAGACCACATCTGATCAATAGAGCTGTATCTGTACTCTCTTTTCAGGTGTAGTGATTTTTGGAGAATAACTTCAAGATCGCCTTTAAGTTTTTTTTCAAGTTTCGCAGGTGTGGTGTTTCTCTTTTCAGCTACATCTCCTTTATTATCGGCCGGTAGCTTAGCATATCGAATATGACCGGGAGTAACGGTTTCGGTTTTGATGATGCTTATTGCCTCAGATGCAGATTTACCGGTAAATTCAAATGGGTGAAATCCGGTAAGCAGCCTGTATAATAGCAAGCCCAATGAGTAAACATCGGTTTCTGTAGTTACATGTAAGCCTGAAACCTGTTCGGGAGCCGCAGATTTAAGCGTTAAAAAATCAGGTGGGTTGTCTGTTAAATTTCCTGCATTATCATCGTTTTGAAGGGTAGCTATACCGAAATCTAGAATTTTGATCTTACCGCTTTTTGTAACCAGTATATTTTCAGGTTTCAGGTCGCGGTGTATTACAAGGTTATTGTGAGCGTACTGTACAGCTTCAAAAACCGATTTTAACAGCTCAATTCTGTCTTTTACCGTCAGTTTTTTTTGGTCGCAATATTTGTCAATGGGAATCCCTTCAACAAATTCCATGATCAGGTAAGGCAATCCGTCCGGAGTTAACCCTCCGTCATAAAGCCTGGCAATATTGTCGTGATTCAATCCTGCAAGGATTCTCTGCTCATCGGTAAATCGTTTACGCATATCGGGGTTCAGGACATCTCTGCGAATCACTTTTAAAGCTACTTTTTGGTCGAAACTTCCGTCTGCCCTGTTCGCCAGGTATACAGTTCCCATTCCACCATGCCCTAAAATCTCATCCAGCCGGTATTTGCCGATCTCTGTTCCCAATAATTCTTGCGAAGACTTATCCGATTTGTTTTGGCGGTTCAGATGCTGCAGAAAAGTAGTTTTAATCTCTTGAGAATCTTCAAGAAACCCGTCTGAAGATTCAATAGACTCAATCAACTCCTCAACTTCTTCCCGTAACTCACTGTCTGCCGCACAGGTTTGTTGAATGTATTTGGTTCTGTTATCACCGCTTAGCGTCAGTGAAACATCAACAATCTCCTCTATTTTATCCCAATCTGTTTTACCCATAGAAGAAAATTTTTGTTCAATAATGCAGCATAAAAAGTTAATAGGCAATCTAAACAGGATTAAAATAATCCAATTAAAGGATGTGAAAAAAATAACCGGATCTATTGTAAAGTTTGACCATTAGGGATGTAGTTGGCATGGTAAAACCGAGACATGATGAAACCATCAGAGCGGCACGGAGAAGTATACAACGGGGAAGGTGATCAGGCGTAATTGAATCCGTGTAGGTTCTGTTTTACTGTCGTCTTGGAAGGGGTTAGCCGCCCAAATCAGCCAAAGGGGTTATGGAATGGTTCCTGCTGCTAAATTATTATACAATCTCGGCATAGTATCTACTTTAGGTCAATCATCGATCATAGATTAATTGCCTGAGTTTCCGCAAGGAAATTGTATCTTTAGATTTGAAGTGCCAATTAGCAGATAGTAAAAAAATCAGGATTGCAATAGGTATTGAACAGGTTTAAAACGAATATTTTCAATGAAATCACTACTCGCAGAATTACGTAAAGCAGCTGTTGAATTGGCTGGAATAGGAGGTGATGCCACACTAAATCACTTCAAAAAAACTTTTCAGGTGGAGTTTAAAGAGGACGATTCCCCGGTCACAAATGCCGACAAGGAAGCTGAACGGCTCATCAGGGAGCAGATCAATAAGAGATTTCCTTCACACGGTATCATCGGCGAAGAGTATGGGTCTGAAAATGAAGACGCTGAAGTGGTTTGGATTCTGGATCCAATAGATGGAACAAAGTCATTCATCCATGGTGTTCCATTTTACACCACGCTGATTGGTATAACGGTAAATAAAACGCCTTCTGTGGGAGTTATTTACGCCCCGGCATTAGGAGAAATGGTTTCAGCGGCTGTGGGTTTGGGATGTGAATTAAATGGTAAGGCCTGCCGGGTTCGCAAGTGCGATGATCTGGGCAAAGCTACTTTTTTATCAACGGATGTTACATCTTTTGAGCAGTACGGTTATTCTGAACCTTATGAGGAACTTTTAGAGCTCACGCGCATACATCGTACCTGGGGAGATGCATACGGGCATATGATGGTGGCAACGGGCCGGGCAGACATTATGATTGATCCGATACTGAATATCTGGGATGCTGCTGCGTTACTACCGATTGTGACGGAGGCCGGAGGATCGTACACTGACCTGGCCGGCAAAAAGAGTATAGAGTCGGGCAATGCACTCTCTACCAACAAAATTTTACTACCGCAACTGTTATCAATTTTTGGGTAAAACAATACTATGGATCAAATAAGCAAGATATCAGCGATTCTACTTCTCCTTTTTTTAACAGCCGCCGGCAGTGCAGTTTCACAGAACTGGGATTATGAAAAGCATCCTCATTTACCCTTTTCTATTGATCATCTCGATGCAGAACTGGAAATAGATGATACCGGCTTGATTGAGGGTGATCTGCTCTATTCAATCACTTTCCGTGATGCGGATGTAGATTCTCTGATTTTACACGCTCCCGGTATAGAGATGGTTAACGTTGTTGTGAATGATGAATCGAAAAACTTCTATAAAGAGAATGATAAACTGGTTATCTATCTCGATAAAGAAGTGGGCAGGGGTGAGGAAATTACACTCAGAATTCAGTACAGATCAACTCCCCAGTTCGGGCTCTATAAAACGGAAAATGGTTCTTTTTGGACCTCCATGTTGCCGGGGTCAACATCTCACTGGATGCCGGTATTTGATCATCCAAGAGTTGAGTTTACGTCCGAATTGGTTATCACTCATCCATCCGGAAAAAAGGTGGTTGCCAATGGGCGAATCGGAGATACAGAAATCGTTTCAGTTAATAAGGAACTCACTACCTTTATAGCCAATAAACCAGTAAGCCCTGTGGGCCTGAGTTTGGTGATGGGGGCGCTCGATCGCATTGCATCAACTACCCATGGTGAGATACGAGAGAAGATGGACCAGGGTACAGCAGCGTTATTTCAGCGTCGTTCAGACAATCAGATTCATCTCTTCTCTGAAACAAATAGCATTGATGGCGCAGAGCTGATTGCACTTGCAGCGGACACATACGCTAAAGCTGAATCATTCCTTGACTACCCTTATCCATTTCGGGATTTAAATATCGTTGTTCTGAAGGACGACTTTTGGGAAGTGAAGCCATACGGCAGCGGGGTACTCTATCTGTATAAAAGTAAGGGCGATCTTGAAAGGCAGGTCCGGATGGGTGTGTTAAGCCAGTGGCTGGGAGCGTACGTTCGCGAAGAGCAGTGGGATGATCCCGACGCTGTTAACCTGTTGAAAGCATACGTGGCAAATGAGCTCTTCAGTCTGGATTACAGAACCGGTGATGTTCCATCTCCCTATCATAAAGTAAGCGATCAGCGGGTTTCGCAATGGCAGTATTTTCTTAAACAGAATGAGAATGAAGCTTTCAGGAGAAACCTCGCTTCTGCTATTGGAATCATTTTATCTGAAACCCATAAAATACTTGATTGGAATGGATTAGCTACAGTTATCTATAATAATTCTGGGCTGAGATTTTTTGACCCTTTTCCATCCGTTGAGATTCCGGCATATGAAGAAACCGGCTATGAGTACCAGGCGCGGATGGAGTGGAATGAAGACGATCGAACGGTTCAAATCAACTTTGAGTCGCTGGGAGAACCAATAGATGAATTGGTAACAGTTCAGGTAAGTGAATCCACATTCCAGGATGACCGGGAGCATGAGCTCACTTTTACAGGCAGGTCGGATGCCATTGTATTGAATGTATCAGCCGGTGTAGAAAATCTGAAATTGAATGTAGTGAACAGGGATGATCTTGTACTTGTTGAAAACAAACCATTCCAGTTTTGGATTTATCAGCTGCAAAATGATGATGACCCTGAGAGCAGAAGAGAAGCGGCAAAAGCTCTGTCTGATTTTCCGGATAATCCGGATCTGCAGTTAGCCCTCACCGACATGATTAATGGTGAAACAGACTCCAACGTCTACGCTGAAATTATCAGATCTCTTTCTGCAATTACAATGGGTGCTTCGGGAACGGATCAAATCTTTTTAAACCACAGCTCCGACCGGCATCCAACAGTGGTTCGTGTAGCGGCTATTGAGGGGCTTGCCTATTTTCATAATAACGATCAGGTGATATCAAGGCTGAGATCCATCATCAATCAAACCGATAATTCAGAGATGAGAAGAGCATCTATTCGATCTCTCTATGAGGCAACCGAGCCGCAGGCATTTCGGAATATCACCGAATCACTCATTACGCGCGAGTCGGTACTATATGAGGTTCCAAAGATGTTAAAACTGCTGGCAGAACATGGAGAGGAAGAGGCAGCCGTTCAATTCTCTTCAACATTTCTGACAGAGGGTTTTCCATACTCAATCAGAGAAGAAGTTCTGAAGCTTGTAATACAGTACGACAATTCGAGAACAGGGTGGGAGAACCGCCTGCCGGATTTGCTTTCAGATCAGGATCCAAGAATCAGGTATCAATCGGTTCAGGGGCTGGAAAAACTGAGTGAAAATGCCAGAATTGAGATGACTCAAAACCGTCTTTCAGAAGAGTTCGATGAGCGCGTGAGGAGGGCTTTAAGGGGTGTTGAGTAAGCGCCTGTATTTAGTGACAGGATTTGCACTCGTTTAACAGGTATTAAGCCATACCTGTCAGATGGCCGCGAAGACACATAGTTGCATGTAGTTTTTCCACTTTGTGAGCCTTAGTGTTATTGTGGCCTCGTGGTAAAAAGTGTGTGAGCCCAATTTAATTTATAGCTTCTCACAGCCTATAAGGAGGGTAGAGGATTGACAGCTATCCTATCCTGCGGACATATTTTTAAAAACTGTATAAAGTGTACTTAAACGAGGTTTTACACATATGAATTGAGATTCTTCACCCCAGCCAGAAAACACTGACTGGGGCCTACCGGTGATAGTTTTTTATAAATGCTTTTTTTGGGCTAAAATCAACGATTTTTACACCACGGACACACCCCTTCCCGAAGGGATCCCTACGGGGCAATCCCCTCTCAAGAGGGGACTTTTGACCTGTCACCTTTCAAATAGTGTTGCCTGCCCTTTCCTTCTAATTGAAAGCATCTCCCTTCACTTAAAAAAGCGAGTTCTCACTACTGCCTGATCCACTTGGCGATGTCTTTAAAACTGGCAGTTTTTCCATAGCTGAGTATTCCCACCTTGTAAATCTTGGCACTCAGCCACATGGTACCTGCAAAAGCTAAGATCATTAATAAAATGGAGAGCCAAATCTGCCAAAAGGGGACATCGGTTATGGCTATTCGCGTAACCATAAGAATCGGGGAGAAGAATGGGATGATGGAACTCACCACAGAGAGTGTGCTGTCGGGGCTTTGCCAGGTATGGAGCATGATGATATATGCGATAAATATCGGTGATCCAACCGGAAGCATCAGCTGTTGAACATCTGTATCTGAATCTGCAGCAGAACCTATTGCGGCAAAAAGAGAGCTGTAGAGCAGGTAGCCCAAAATGAAAAAGACGATAAAGTAGAAAATCAGCGAAGGTTCCAGGGCAGGAAGATCCAGAAATGCCGGCAGGTCTGCCTGGGCGGCTTCCAGATCGGCGTCCATGCCTGCGGTCTGCTGCTCCATCAGTGTAGCAGCCACAGGCCCTGCAATGGCTGTAAGGCCAAAGAAGGTTACCATCCATATACCGAACTGGGTGATGGCAAGCGCGCCCACACCGGCCATTTTTCCGGTTAAAAGCTCAATCGGTTTAACGGATGAGGCAATCACCTCGATGATCCGGTTGGTTTTCTCCTCGATCACCCCACGGGTTACGTAACCGCCATAACTGAAAATGGCCGCAAAGATGATCAACCCCAATATCATTCCGACAATAGACAGGAAAAATGTTTCATCATCGGTCTCTTCACCCTCGCGTGTAAGCCTGCGGGAATCGAGGCCTATCGTGGCATCGTAAATTTTTTGTATCTCTTCAGAAACTTCCGCGCGCCGCAGGCGCTCCTGCCTGATAACCTCACGAACATCCGACCTGATCGATGTAAGCAGCTGTATGCCGCCACTTCCGGTGTAGATCAGTTCGAGATTTTTATCCTCTGTAATATTCTCTTCTGTGAAGATGATATAACCGGTAATAACATTCTCCTGAACCAGTGTCCTGAGCGAATCGGTAGAGACTTCACTATAATCTACATATCTCTCTTCATTCAGACCCCTTAATGGCTCTGCAATTTGGCCGGTTTCATCTTTGACACCAATTTCAAAGGTTTCTCCGCTCTCCCATACCGTAACAAAAACCATTACGGCAAAAAAGGCTACAAAGCCTACAGGTACCAGTATGGTTGCCCAAATAAACCCTTTACTTCGTACTCGTGTTATATATTCCCGCTTCAGTACAAGATAGACCTGCTTCCAGTTCATTTTAAAAGCTCCTGGTTTTTGATGTTGTCTTCGCCCACCGTAGAGATGAAAATTTCATTTAATGAGGGTTCTACAAGCTGAAATTTGTGAATTTCTGAATGTTCCATCGCTCTTCTGAGAATCTCCTGAGAATCCAACCCGTTCAGGATTCGTATTTCCGCAAAATTGGTCGACCGGTTATTGATACGCACCTCTTCAAGCGAGTCCAGAAAACTACCGTCGCCCTGGAATTCGATCAGAACGGTATTCTTTCCAAAATCTTTTTTGATCTGTCGCAGATTTCCGGTCAAAACAACTTTACCGTTGTTAAAAAGGCAGATGTCATCACACATCTGTTCAACCTGTTCCATTCGATGGGTAGAAAAGAGAATCGTTTTACCGCTCCCTTTCAGTTCAATGATAATCTCTTTCAACAGTTCACTGTTTATTGGATCGAGCCCGCTAAACGGTTCATCAAATATATAAATACCGGGATCGTGAACAATTGTCGCAATGAATTGAATTTTCTGGCTCATTCCTTTTGAGAGTTCACCAACGGTTTTAGAGTGCCAGTCGTATGCGTTAAATCGGTTCAGCCAATACTTGATCTTCTCCCTTGCATCCGATGCTTTTAATCCCTTAAGCTGAGCCAGGTACATTAACTGCTCGCCCACCTTCATCTTTTTGTACAAACCCCGTTCTTCGGGCATGTAACCGATCATTTTCTGGGTTTTTGGACTTACTTTTTCTCCATTAATGATGATCTCTCCCTCATCCTGTGGAATGATATAGTTAATCATCCGGATTGTGGTTGTTTTTCCGGCGCCATTTGGCCCCAAAAGCCCGAAGATTCTCCCTTTTTCAACGTCAAACGACACGTCACGCACAGCTTTGGTTTTGCCAAAAGTCTTGCTCACGTGGCTTACAGTAATGGTTTTCATGAATTAAGTTGCGTTATATAACCGTTTAATTCTATTTGATTTTAAGAATCAATCACACAGTATAAAACTTCTGCGGATTAAATAAATCATCCTTTCAAATATATTCTTGCATAGTTTAGACGCAGGCCGAAATTTATCCCGATTGTTAATTGCAGATGAAAGGTACTTTTCCTTACTTAAGGCGAATTAATGGGTAAATTACAGTCAGCAATCTTAAAAGTTACAAATAAATTAGATGAACATTGTTCATATTACCTCAGAGTGTTATCCTGCCGCTAAATCGGGAGGCCTTGGAGATGTTGCCGGTGCGCTTCCAAAGTACTTGAATAAACTGGGAAATAAGTCATCTGTTATTCTTCCTTTTTACCACAACAACTGGTTGATAAAGGCAGATACGGAAATTTTATATGAGGGCAGGGCACCTTTTGGTGCAGATTCTTTTGCCTTTCGGGTTCACAAGGTTATAAAACCTAAGCTCGGTTTTGACCTTATGTTGATCGATATACCCGGCCGTTTCGACAGGCCGGGTGTCTATATCGATCCGTGGTCGGGACACCCATACTGGGATGAAAAAGAACGTTTTTTCAGTTTTCAGATCGCATCGCTCGAGTGGCTGGCCCATCAAAAAGTGCGTCCGGATATTATTCACTGCCACGATCATCACACGGCATTGGTTCCTTTTATGACCAGCCATTGCTTTCGTTATGAAAAATTCCGGAACATACCCACTGTGTTGACCATTCATAATGGAGAGTACCAGGGACTATACAATCGGGATAGTTACTCGTTACTGCCTGCATTTAATTATGAAAAAATTGGCATGCTCGACTGGAACGGATCCCTGAACTCTCTGGCAGCAGGGATAAAGAGTGCCTGGAAAGTTACCACCGTTTCGGAGGGTTATCTCGATGAATTAATGGATAATTGCCATGGACTGGAGTTATTGCTTCACCACGAAAAGGATAAAACAGCAGGGATTCTGAATGGGATAGATTCAGAGGTATGGGACCCAGAATCGGACCCATATCTTGAGCATAATTTCTCCATCAAAAATTTTAAAACTGGCAAAAAGAAGAACAAGTCATTCCTTTGTGATACGTTTAATCTAGACTCTTCACGACCGCTCTTTTCATTTATTGGCCGCCTGGTTCGCGAGAAGGGAGCCGACTTGCTGCCGGAACTTATTACATCCTGTAAAGAACAGAATGTAGATGCCTCATTTTTTGTTTTAGGCACAGGAGATCCGGCACTGCATACACTATTTAAAACATTGCAGGGAGAATTTGTCGGATATTTTGATACTCGCCTTGAGTATAATGAGGAGTTGGCGCACCGGGTATACGCCGGCAGCGACTATTTACTGATGCCCTCTCGGGTAGAACCATGCGGTCTTAACCAGCTCTATTCAATGCGATACGGTACAATTCCTGTGGTAAGGAAGACAGGCGGCTTAGCCGATACGGTTCTTGACATATCAAAAAAAGACGGATATGGACTGGTATTTGAAGAGTTTGATATTGAAGAAGCGGTTGATTCTATTAAACGAGCAGTGGATTTGTTCAATAAAAAGCAGTTATTTAATAAGAACAGAAAGAGGATTATGAATATGGACTTTTCCTGGGAAAGCGCAACAAAAAAATACGTTTCTTTATATAAGTCATTATTAATTTAAGAGGTGCAGACAATGAACGATAAAACTATTGCAATCATATTAGGAGGGGGCAGGGGGACACGTCTTGATCCATTAACACGGCATCGCAGCAAGCCGGCCGTTCCTATTGCCGGTAAATACAGGCTGGTAGATATTCCAATTTCCAACTGTCTGAATTCAGGTATTCGAAAAATCTTTGTTCTCACTCAATTTAACTCTGCCTCGTTAAACCGGCATATTAAGAACACATATAACTTTGATCTCTTTTCATATGGCTTTGTAGATATTCTGGCTGCAGAGCAGACTCCAAAAAGCAGTAACTGGTTCCAGGGTACCGCCGATGCTGTTCGTCAGTCTATCCATCACATGGCCAATTATGAATATGATTATGTATTGGTCCTCTCCGGAGATCAGCTCTATCAAATGGATTATGAAAAGTTGCTTGAAAAACATAAAGCAGCTGATGCAAATTTGACGGTAGCCACTATCCCGGTAAATGCAGAAGATGCATCGGACTTTGGAATCATGAAAACCAACAATAAAGCCGAAATCGAGAGTTTTGTAGAGAAACCTCCGGCTGAAGAGCTTTCTAAATGGGAATCGGAAACATCGGATGAGATGAAGGCTCAGGGCAGAGTTTACCTGGCTTCTATGGGAATCTATGTATTTAATAAAAATGACTTGATCAATCTTTTTGAGAATAATCCTAATGCGACCGATTTTGGTAAGGAGATTATTCCCAAGGCAATAGAAGGTGGGGCAAAAGTAATCAGCTATCCATTTAGCGGTTATTGGACCGATATTGGTACAATCAAATCATTTTTTGAAGCTAATTTAGATCTGACCGAAACCGTTCCGGCATTTAATTTATATGATAATGAGCGTCTCATATACACCCGTGCCCGATTGCTGCCGGCTTCCAAACTTACAGGTACATCTCTTCAGCATGTACTGATAGCGGAGGGGTGTATTATTGAAGCCAGCAGGATTGAACGTTCGGTTATTGGTATCCGCTCTCGAATCGGGAAAGGGACTACTATTGAGTCGTCCATTGTAATGGGTAATGATCATTTTGCCACAGATGCCGAGTTGAACAACCATTCAAACGATACTCCATTGATGGGTATAGGCCAGCGATGCTTCATAAGCCAGGCAATTATTGACAGAAATGTAAGAATTGGCAATGACGTCCGAATCGTGGGCGGATCGCACCTGGAAGACGGAAAGTATGAGCATCACTCAGTTGTTGATGGAATTGTAGTGGTTCAAAAAGGAACTATCGTTCCTGACGGATACAGCATTTAACATGATAAAATGAAAATAGAACGGATTTAATCAATTCCGCCGGGGATTAGCATGTCCGACAGGCTAATGGCCTCATTCAGTAATCCAATCAATCAAAGCAATCATGAAACTTTCTTACTTCACAAATCTGCTCACTATTGCCATATTGCTTACACTATTTTCAGCGTGTAACGATGCAGAACAACCGGAACGTTCGTCCGAGCATAACCCGCAAGAGTCGTTAGCTCCGGAGCAGCTCGCTTTTTGGGACAACATCCGGGCTCATTGTGGAAATGCCTATCGGGGTAAACTTGCCGATGCCACTCCCTTCTACCAAACTTTTGATGCAGATCAAATTAGAATCCATGTCAGAAATTGTACCGATACCTTAACTCACATATCACTTCACATTGATGACAATCACTCCAGGAATCTAATGCTCACCAAGGTGGATGGAACACTTCGGCTAAAACATGATCACCGAAACCCGGATGGAACTGAAGAGGAGATAACCCAATATGGAGGTGACGCGCCGGCACCCGGTTTAGAGACCAGGCAGATTTTTGAAGCAGATGAGCATACCGCCGAAATTCTGCCCGATCGGTTTGATAACTTTTGGTTTCTGGATATCATGGATGAGCAGACGTTTGCATATGGCGTACACTGGCCCAAGCATGGACATTCCATCCGAATGGAGTTTGATTTAAGCACTCCGGTTGAAGCACCTCCCGCTCCCTGGGGATATGAATAGGAGAGGCTGTAAAAATACTTAATCAAAGATAATGTCCATTTAATTTTACCACGAAAGACACTAAGCCACGAGGGTACACGAAGTGGTAACAAAATTCAAAATACTATCCTTCGTGATTCTTTGTGTCCTCGTGACTTCGTGGCCAAGTAGAAGGGGTGTTTTAAATGCTTGTATATTTATATTCTCACAGCATCTCGAAGAGGAGCTTCAGCATGCAATTTACTTATATCGAACTCACGATACCTCGATTAGTTATTAATAAATAATTTCATAAAAGATTTTATCTCAGACTGTTTTCAATTGTGAAAATTTTTGATAAAATTATCATCGAAAGTTGAAGATAGAGTACCCACTAAGAAAAAAGGCGTAAGGGGTTTGGTGGAATCGTGGTGAACGGCTTTCAATTAGGCTAATCTGAATCTAATTGGGGTAAAAATGAAAAAAGTTTTAAAGGCAACAGGGATAACTGTAGGCATCCTTTTTGCAACTCTTCTTGTATTATCGGGTGTTATCTATATGATTTCCCAACAGCACTGGAACACTATTTATGATTTAAGCAGTGAAATAGTTGAAGTTTCCAGTGATCCGGCAATTATAGCACACGGAAAACATGTTGCCACCATACGTGGGTGTGTTGACTGCCACGGGGCAAATCTTGGCGGAACTATATTTCTGGAAGATCCTATGGTAGGCAGAATAGTTGCAACCAACCTGACAACAGGAGCCGGTGGCATCGGGCAGGAATTGAACGCACTCTTTGCCTATTTAAAGACGATCCCATCTTTTCCAACAGGAATAAGGGAATAATGAAAAACGGATGTGCAGCTGCTACATAAAAAAAGCCATCCCGGGTTAACAGGATGGCTTCTGATATTTGAAATGATCTGATGTGACCTATAATATCTCTTTCAGCGCAGCACCAATTTCGGCGGGGCTTTCAACAACGGTTACACCCGCCGCTTTCAGGGCATCCTTTTTATCTGAAGCAGTACCTTTACCGCCTGAGATAATGGCACCTGCATGACCCATTCGGCGTCCGGGAGGAGCTGTACTTCCGGCAATGAATGCCACAACAGGTTTTGTTACATGTTCTTTAATATAGGCTGCCGCATCTTCTTCAGCAGAACCGCCAATTTCACCAATCAGTACAATCGCGTTGGTGTCGGGGTCATCCTGGAAAAGTTTAACCGCTTCCGTATGATTGGTGCCGATAACCGGGTCACCGCCAATTCCAATCGCTGTGCTTTGCCCAAGACCAACCTTGGTGAGCTGATCAACAGCTTCATAGGTAAGCGTTCCGGATCTTGATATCAACCCCACATTTCCGGGTGAAAAAATCATAGCCGGCATAATTCCAACTTTGGCTTCGCCCGGTGTAATCACACCCGGACAGTTCGGGCCTATCAGCGTTGCGCCATGGTTTTTGCAAACCTGCTTGGCCTTTATCATATCCTGAACGGGAATTCCTTCTGTGATACAGATGATTACGCCAATCCCTGAAATTGCGGCCTCCATTATCGCGTCGGCTGCAAAGGGTGGGGGTACAAATATTATGGAGGTGTTTGCTCCTTCATTCTCAATGGCATCGGCTACGGTATTGAAAACAGGTCGATCCAGATGAGTTTGCCCGCCTTTTCCGGGTGTAACTCCACCAATTACTGTGGTTCCGTAATCGATCATTTGTCCCGCATGGAAGGTGCCTTCACTTCCCGTAAAACCTTGAACAACCAGGCGGGTATCTTTGCCTACTAATACACTCATGAAACAGGTTAATTATATTATTATTCCGATTTAAAAATTATGAAAGGAATATACCATCATTGCTTTCAAGCCACAAGGTTCAAGTTGAGGGCTTTGTGCTCAAATTGAAAACATTGAGCCCGGCTTAGGCGTTGTGGGGTAAATACAAGGTCGATTTGGTAAAACCCGGGATAACTCAAATATATTTACTGTTCACCGTTTGTTATTCCGAAAGAGCTTTTTCGAAACAGTCAGTCATAATCTCCTCAACAATTTCAGGATCTATTTGCTGCAATGGAGCTCCTTCCGGGAAGAGGTTCATAACTTCTTTTTGAATACAAATGCAGTAGCTATTCACCTGATTCTCATTAAGCCCGCTCTCTGTCCGGGTCGATTCACCGTCGCCTTTACATGCTGTGATAAAAGCAGAGATCTCGTTATCACTCCATTCGGGTGATTGTTGGTTCAACAGAAAAAAAGTAATGGTTACAACAATAATAAAGGTAGTTCCTATGACCGCAGTTAATTTCATTCCTGAATAGAGTTGAAAATTATTTGATACCGAATAGCGTTCTTTTTCAGATACATCAAAATAAAAAATCGATTAGAAGTATCTTTTGAGATCGTCCTGGAAGGATAATAGCGTAAACATCCTGATACGGCAAATTGAATTCGAGGAGGGCCGGTTTTTCGCCTTTTTAAATTGGTGAGGGCTCCACTTTTTACTATCATTTTAATCTATGATTACAGACGACAAAAAAGAGGAGATCAAACAGACCGCCGATATTGTGGAGGTTGTGGGAGATTATGTGAAACTCAAAAAATCGGGCAGCGGGTTTGTTGGACTGTGTCCGTTTCACAATGAGAAAACCCCCTCTTTTCACGTCACACCCAACCTGGGTATCTATAAGTGTTTCGGTTGTGGAGAAAGCGGGGATGTTTTCAGTTTTGTAATGGCGATGGAAGGGATCAGTTTTCCGGAATCACTGCGCTCGCTGGCCGACCGATACGGAATTGATATCCCCGATGAACATGTGGATGGAGAAGATGAAAATACGCGCAAGCGTGAAGGGATTTATCATGCGCTTAAATTTGCAGGGCTCTTTTTTCACCGGCAGCTTATGGAGTCGGAAGACGCGCACAAAGCACGTACCTACCTGGATAATCGCGGGTATGATAAAAAAATTATAAAAACATTTGGCCTGGGTTATGCACCAAGTGATTCTGAGTTACTTAAATCCTCACAAAAAGAGGGCATACCGGAAGAGTACCTGGCAGAAGCCGACCTGGTGAAGGTGAGCCAGCGGGAAGATGGTTTTTACGATACATTTCGCAACCGGCTGATATTTCCGATTTTCAATCCCTCCGGGAAAGTGATCGCTTTTGCAGGCCGTATTCTGGATGAGGGGAAAAAAACGGCCAAATATATCAACTCGGCACAAACACCGGTCTACAACAAAAGTGAGGTGGTGTATGGCGTAAACTTTGCAAAAAATGAGATTCGCAAGGAGGGAGAAGTTATCCTGGTAGAGGGATATACGGATGTGATAACCATGTATCAGCACGGTATTAAGAATGTAGTGGCATCCAGCGGTACTTCACTCACTTCAGGACAAATCAAAATTTTACAGCGCTATGGCAACCGGATCGTGATGATCTATGACGCCGACAGTGCCGGGCAGAAAGCGATGGAACGGGGAATGAACATCGCACTGGAACAGGGGATGGAGGTGTTTTTAATGGAACTGCCGGATGGAGAAGATCCCGATTCCTTTGTGAAACAGTTTGGAAGGGACTCCTTCATTGAATTCAAGCGAAAACACGCAGAAGATTTTGTAACATTTTCCATACTTAAGGCGGAGAAGGAGGGCCGAATGGATCGGCCGGGCGATCGCACCTCAACAATCCGAGGTGTTCTGGAAAGCATTTCGCTGATACCTGAAGAGCTGGACCGGCAGGTGTATGTTCAGCACCTTCATCAAAAGACTCAAAAGTACAGAAAAGGGAGCGACAGGGAGCTGTTTCAGCAGCTGGATAAGATTCTGGCTGAAAAAAAGACGCGCAGATCCTATAGCCAACAGGCCAGGGCGGTTACACCTCCGCATGAAAGAGGGGAGGCTGAAATGCCCGGAGTGAGCCGGCAGTCCAAGCCCGAGATCAGGTCGGTTAAGCGCCCTCAGTATGAAATGGAAGTGATCCGGCTGATGCTTGTGTATGGAGAAAATATGATCCGGTTTATCGGCCACAATGTAGGCGACGATCATTTCGAAGATTCCGATTTGAAAGCGTTTTATCTCGATATCATTCAGCGTCATCTCGACCAAAAAGAGATTTCAGTTGATCACTATACCAACCGTGAACAGCCGTATCCGTCGCTGGTGGGCGATATTATGCTGGAGCGATATTCAGTAAGTGACAAACACGCCTTAAAAACCGGTACGGAATTTAAGCGCGATAAAAATCCTTATAAAACTGCAAAGTCAACCATGAAACCTTTGAAGCACTACTATTTTGAGAGAAAGCGCAGAGATATTTCAGGAAAAATCAAAGTGGCGGAGGGCGATGAGAAAATGAAGATGATGAAAATGCTGACCAAGATTCAAAAAGAGAGCAGCAGAATTCAAAAAACATCAGCTGATGAACTCTTTGACGATCCGGATTTTTTGAAAAAGGGGCCAAGTACCGGCAGCGGTGTTTTTGAGTATAAAATGAAAGGGGAGAAGTGAATACAGATCTCGATATCGCTTTAAAAGCCGCCCGTACCGGTGTTAAAACCATCAGGGAGTATCAGAATAAATCCCTGAACACCCGCGAAAAAGGCTATCATGACCTTGTGACGGATGCAGATATTGAGACAGAGAAGAGAATTCTTGAGGTGATCCGGGAGAGCTTTCCGGATGATGAAATTCTGGCTGAGGAGACCGAAGCGCATGAGAACTTATCCCATGCAAGGACATGGATTGTGGATCCGATTGACGGCACCACCAATTTTGCCCACGATTTTCCTGTTTATTGCGTTTCCGTTGCGCTCTGGGAGAACCGGCAACCCAAAGTGGGTGTGGTGATTGAAGTAAACCGGAATGAAGAGTTTACAGCTGTTAGGGGTGAAGGTGCCCGGTTAAATGGGAAGAAAATAACCGTATCAAACACGTCAAATTCAAGAGATGCTTTTGTAGGTACAGGCTTTCCATATAATGACCTCTCTGTTGTGGATCCCTATCTGAAACTGTTTCGTCACCTGATGGGAGAGCTTCAGGGCATCCGGCGGCCCGGTGCTGCTACCTTTGATCTGTGCTGTGTTGCCTGCGGACGCTTCGACGGTTTTTTTGAGTATTCCCTGCATGCCTGGGATGTGGCTGCTGCGACGCTGATTATTCAGGAAGCCGGAGGAGTAATAACAGACTGGAACGGTGGCGATGGATGGCTGTTTGGGCAGCGTATTGTCACAGGAAATCCTGAAATTCACCGTGTATTACTGGAAAGAATTCAAGACTTTATTCCCGAGGAGAACCGTAAAAACGTGGTTTGACCCGGAATTTGATACAGAAAAAAGAGGTGCTTCCTCATCCCGACAGAAAAGCCTTGTCGGGATTCGTCAGCATGATATGGTCTCAATTTGGAGGAAGGTCATTGTCATTCTGAGCAACTAATCTTGCCCAAAAGCGGGGCAACACTATTTGAAAGGTGACAGTCAAAAGTCCCCTCTCGAGAGGGGATATAGGGGTGTGTCCGTGAAG
>REDT01000175.1 GCA_007693295.1 Balneolaceae bacterium | reverse complement strand
GGTACATCCGGTTATCTGCGCTTGATCTCTTCAACAAACGGTTCCCGGCCAAAGAAAAGATCCTCTTTCGAAATGCGGATGTGAGTTCGCTCCGGAAGGGTTGGGTTGCGGCCGCTCCAGTTAACCGTGATCATCAGCAGTTCATTATCTCCCAAAGAGCTGAGCGTGGATCCATAATCTTTAATAGCCGCCTTTAACTCCACCATTAGTTTGGCTGCATCTTCTGTCAGGTCAACGGTGTCGCGTTCTGCAAAACTGAACGCAATTTGTCGTTGTATTTCCTGGCCTTGTCTTTGGGCGGCTTCAGCCTGTTCACGTATAACTTCTATATGACCACTCAACTCATTTGCATGAACCCTGAGGCTATCACTCATTGCCCGAAGTGCTATTCGAAGGCTGTCGTTTCTGAATTCAATTTGCGGTGATTGAAAATTAAATTCCGGAGGAATGTTTGCCGAAATATCTCCAAGATCAATTCGAATGTCTACATCATCCAGATCCAGACTATCTATCTGCCGGGCCATTCCCCTTATATTGGCAAGCGAGAAACCAACACCGGAACTTACATTTACATGGAAATGTGCTCCAAGAGCCGGTAAATACTCATACGTCGGTTTTCGATTCACTTTTAAATGTTTTGAATCTGTACTGTTGATGGAGGTTTCCAGTACGGATGCAAAGATAATCAGATCACGCTTATCCTGTGAATCAGTAATTTCGTGTTTCGAAATTCTGTTTCGAAACTGGCTTTCGGAAAGATTACCGTCTGCAAAACGGTTGATCTCGGCCTTGGTCACCCACATTGTAAGTCTTGGAAGTTGGTGCTGCTGTTCACCCGAAGCCGAAAAGAAAACCATTCGTGGCCCTGTGGTTTTTTCGCCAAAGGTGACCCTCACCTGTTCATTATCAGGCAATCCTCGCAGCTGACCGGCGTATTGTGTGAAATACTCCATCATACGGTTTTCCACTGTTTCAATTGTAACTTCACTTGTTTTGTTCTCATCATCACCTGCCTGCCTGCCACCTGAAATTCTGATTCTCGGAGTACGGGCCTGCCCTACTTTAAAATGTATACCAACTCCGGGAATGTATTCACTTTCAACTCCGCGGGAAAAGGGCAGAACCACTTGTCTCTCACCTGATGACGGCTCGGGCGTGAATATCTCCTCAAGAATTCGCTCGGCAATCCGTATATCGCGATCAAGCTGATCGCTCTGGGCATAGAGTAACTGATTGAAAAAAAGGAGTGCAATTAGAAAGAGAATTAATTTTAATAAAGGGTTCATATCTGTAAGTGGTTTGTTGTTACGGATTGCTCAGTGCGTAGATAATGTCTCCGAGTGTTTCATCCGTTTGTAAAAAACGGTAGTAGGTGTCCTCTTCAAGTTGGGTGAGGCCCTCTGCGATCAACAGCAGATCCTGTTGACGCCTCTGATCGTAATAGGCTGTGAGAAGGTTTAAAGCTTCCTCAAGCTGTTCGTTTTGCTGCTGCCGGGTTTGCTCTGCCAATGCAGCCATCACCAATGTGTTATCCTGCTGAATTTGGGCTAACAAATTCATTACGTCCTCTTCACTGATTCCCTGTTGAACAGGTTCCGGCTGGTTTCCAATGGCCAGATAAAATCCATCAGAAGTTTTGCCAAATTGGACACCGGAAAATGCCAGAGCCATCATTCCAGCCAGCAGAATTGCAGCAGCCATACCCACTTTCATCAATCGATAAAGTTTTGTGTCGCCCTTGGAGGAATTTTCAGATTCAGAATTCCGGTCAGTGCTGAGGCTGAAAGGTTTCAGCTCGTCAGAATCTAATGATACCGTACCCATCACTTTTCGGGTAGCCTGCAGCTCTTCGAGCTCTTTTTTTAGCTTGGCATCTGCTTCAAGAAGCTCTTCAAACTCTCGCTTTTCAGTATCACTCATCTCGTCGTAGAGATAGTCCATCATTCGGTTATGTTTTTCCTGCTCAGTCATAATTCAAATACTCGGGTTGGATGTTTTGCTCGGTCAATATTTTTCTAAGAGATCTAAGTCCGTAATACATTCGGGACTTAATCGTGTTTTCGGATTCGTCTAATATTTCTGCGATTTCCCTGAACTTCATCCCTTCAAACTCCTTCAGAATAATGACCACTCTCTGGTCATCAGAAAGAGTAAGCAGTGCGTTTTGGATAATCACTCCAAGCTCTTTGCTTTCAAGCTGTCGGGAGGGAATGTGGTTCTCGGATTCGGCGATCTGTTCGCTCCAGCTTCCAAGAGGCGATGATTTTCTTCGCCCTGCCCGTTTCAGTTCATCAAGGCAGAGGTTATTGGCAATTCGATAAATCCAGGATGAGAACTTTCCGGGCTCTTCAAGCTCTCCCGCTTTTTTATAAACGCGAATCAATGTTTTTTGGGTGATTTCGCCCGCATCATCAGCGTTTCCAAAAAAACCGTAACTGAAACGGTGTATTTTGGACTGCCAGCGATTTGCAAGCTCATTAAAAGCCCGGATATCACCCAGCTGATACCGTTTTACCAGTGATGCATCATCCATCTCTTCCAAAAGTTATCAGGCCTTATTTGTTGAAGTTCTTGTGTGTGCAGTTAAGACGAAGGAAAGGGAGAAAAAGTTTTAAACATATGAACGGAGATTCATCGACCCCAGCCACAAAAACATGACTGGGTCTCAGAATGACAATAATCGTTACAAGAAAAAAAGGACAGACAAGGCAAAGCCGATGGCTTTGCCTTGTCTGTCCTTTGCCTCTTTTTGAATCCATGTCATGCTGACGAATCCCGACAATGCTTTTCTGTCGGGATAAGGAAGTATCTCGTTTTTTTATATCAAAATGTGTCCACACGATAGCCTTCGAAAAGCGCAATGGTGGATGAAAAGCAAGGGTACTAAGTTTGAATTCTACCTGAGTTCGAATCAACGCTCCGTGAGTCATCCCCCCGGTTAAATGCTGAACGCATTTAACCATGCCCCCTTCGAAGGGGGACTTTAAAGCTACTTACCCATTAACATATCCCAAAATGGCTCTCTGATCTCTTCACCTGCATCGCGGAAATAGAGAAAGGGGAGGTGGCGCTCAGTGTCGGTAGTGTCAATCTCAACTCCCCAAAGCGGAGTGAGCTCTGTTGGCAGCATGGAGTAGCGGGCATCACCAATAATTTCAGGTTTATCGGGATGGCGAATTAAGAAGTTTTCGGATAGATGTTTGAAACGAACCAGGTCACTGTAGAGAGTGGTTCCTTCAAACCCGGAAAAATCCCGCTCAATAATAACCCTGGGCTCTGACTCACCCTCGTAAATTGTGATTCCGGAAAAAATTCCTGTTCGAATCGCATCGGTGTAGATCCGGTCATCATAAATGTAGTTGGCTCTCCAGAGGCGCTGGTTGGCAATGGTCGGTTTTACAACCAGTTCTTCAATCGTGTGGCCTCTGTCGGCAGCCAGGTTTTGAGCTGCTGAAGTTGCCCGGCTGTGTTGAAGCCATCCGAAGAGCAAAAACAGGATCAGCCAACCTCCCGCCGCCCGGGCCATTGTTTTCTTTCGCTGCCAAACCGCCAGTCCTACAAAAACGATAAGTCCGGCGGTAACAACGGGGTCAACCACAGAGATTACATTCCATGCAAAGCGGGTATCAAGAAATGGCCACAGCAGCTGTGTGCCGTAACTGGTGAAGGCGTCAAGCAAGCCGGCGGTTGTATAGCCCAGGATGCTGTAAAAGTAAAGCTCTTTAACGGTCAGATATTTTTTCACGAACAACCATAGCAGAACGGTGGCAATAAGTGCCCCAACCGGGATGAATATCAGCGAGTGCGTAAACTGCCTGTGTACTTCAATATTAAAAAGCGGATCGGATGGGATGTGGATAAAAAAATCCAGATCGGCCATCATAGCGGAAACGGCTCCAACAAATGCAGCGGGCCTTATCTTCTTCTTATCGGAAAAAGACTGGGAAGCCGTTGCTCCTACCAGGCCATGTGTGAGTGGATCCATCTATTTTGCAGTTATAAATTTAGAATTAGGTTCAATGCTAGTGTAATGTCAAAAATAAACTTTTGGTAATGTAGTAAAGTCCCCTCCTTCATAAGGAGGGGCTCCGAGCGCAGCGATTCCCGCGCAAGCGATTTAGGGGTGGTTCAAATCGTTCTTCTACATTTCTCACAAAGTGTGAACGAAAGAACTCGGTCCAACCACCCCCAGCCCCTCC